>CBDUZK010000059.1:0-12156 GCA_965371675.1 uncultured bacterium
GGCCGGATGAGAAACCGCCCAGTCTCGGCCGCGACGGCGGCCGGTTCCCGAAACAGCGGCTCCCCAGGAACAGGAAACAGAAAGCGAGCACAAGCACACCGGCAATAACCGCGGCCGGTGCGTTGCGGCTCGCATCAAAACGTGTAACCCGTAGCATAACAGTCTGTCGGGAAACGGACACACCCGACACCCAAGCCTAGTCATCACGACCGGGATGTCAATTGACGGGAAGCGCCGGGTCTTGACCCGCCCGCCCGGTGCACTACGATAAGTGCAGGATGAGCCCTCTTGAAATCACTGTCCTGGCGGCAACAGCCGTCCTGCTGCTCGCCCTGGCGGTCGCGGTCATCATCCTGCTGCGGCGCGGCGCTCCCTCGCGAACCGACAACGACTACCAGGGCATGACCCTGCTCCAGCAGCAGGTCGAAGCCCTGCGCGAACAGACCGCCCGGGCACTGGCCGACAATACGTCCACCATCAACCAGCGGCTGTCCGACATCGACCAAAGGATGAGCCAGGCGAACGACACTATCGGGGCCCGGCTCGCTGATGCCAATCGCACGGTCGCGAACGTTCGCGAGTCACTGGGCTCCCTGTCGCAGGCCACCCAGCGGGTGCTTGACGTCGGCAAAGACATAGCGTCCCTGCAGGACATCCTGCGCACGCCCAAGCTGCGCGGCATCATCGGCGAGTTGTTCCTGGGCGACCTGCTCAAGCAGGTGGTTCCGAACCACTACGAACTCCAGTACCGGTTCAAGACCGGCGAGGCGGTCGACGCGGTCGTCCGGCTCGCGGAGCGGCTGGTACCGATTGACGCCAAGTTCCCGCTTGAGGATTTCCAGCGTCTCAACGCGGAAACCGATACCGAGAAACGCAAACCCCTGCGCCGGAAGTTCCTGGCCGTGGTCCGCAAGCACATTGACGCCGTCTCACAGAAGTACATCCTGCCCGACGAGGGCACGTTCGACTTCGCCCTGATGTACATACCGGCCGAGAACGTCTACTATGAGACCATCATCAAGAGCCACCCCGATGACAAGAACCTGACCGAGTACGCAATTTCCCGGAAGGTCATCCCGGTGTCCCCCAACAGCCTGTACGCTTACCTGCAGGTGATTGTCCTCGGCCTGCGCGGGTTCGATGTCGAGAAACGGGCTGAGGAGATTCTCCGGCATCTCGGCCGACTCCAGCAGGAGTTCGACAGGTTCCACGAGGAATTCGACGTGCTGGGCACCCACCTGAAGAACGCCCGCAGCAAGTACGACGACGCCGTCAAACGACTCGACCGGTTTGAGAGCAAACTGTCACTTGAGTCCGGTCTCGCCTCCGGCGAATCGGAGCAACGCTCGCCGGAAGCGCTCCCCGGGAGGAAACAATGAAGCACATCGTTATCACCTTTGCCCTGCTGGTACTCGCGGCCTCCCCACTGGGCGCGACTGAACCATGGGAATCCTTCGGCCCTGCCGGCATCACGGTATCCGCCATGAGCACGGTGCCCGGGTATCCGAACGATATCCACGTCGTGGCCGCCGGCTACCCGGCCCACGTCTACTACACGTCGAACGAAGGGCAGACCTGGACCCTGCGTGACACGATTCGCGACCGCATCGAGGCAATCGTCGTCCACCCGACCCAGACCCAGACGCTCTACGCCGGTGGAGAGAAGGGGCACGTATACCGGAGCATCAGCGGCGGCCGCATGTGGACTCGATATGCCACCCTGACCGGCAATGCCCATATCCGCCAGCTCGCGTTCAAGCCGGACGAACCGCTGGTCATGTGGGCTGCCGCCGACATTCCCGGTTCCGGGACCGACGTGAGCCTCGGTTTCTTTGTTTCGACCAACGGCGGAATCGACTGGACCGGGACCACGGTCCAGTCCGGCAATACGGCAAACTCGGTCCTGCTCCACGCCGACCCGAACCGGGACAACCGGTTGTTCCTCGGCGGTGACGTCGACGGTGCGGCCCGGCTCTTCCGCAGTGACAACTCCGGTGGAAACTGGAATGACATTTCCAGCGGCCTGGGCGGAGCCACCGCCTTCTCGGTCGCCACCAACCCCGGGGACCCCGCCATCCTCATCTGCGCCACCGATACCGGCCTGTTCCGGTCGACCAACTCCGGTGCGTCGTGGACCCTACGGATTGACGCGCCCTGCTACTCCGCGGCATTCGCTGACCGTTCACCGTACTACGGCTACGCCGGCTCGGACAACCTGGTGTATCACAGCAACGATGACGGCGAAACCTGGCAGGCGGAAACCACCGACTTCGTCGGCACGAACACGCGCTGGCTCGCCGTCAACCCCAACCTCTCGCTCGAGCTGTACGCCGGGAATGGCGCCGGCATCTTCCACACGACCAACGGCGGCTACGCCTGGGAGTCGATTACCGACGGGCTGGCAATGCAGACCGTTCCGTTTCTCCACTTCTACTCGTTCGCCCCCACGTGGGTGTTCACCTGTCCGCCCGGCAACGGCATCATGGCAAGCACGGATGCGGGCGCGAACTGGGAGAAAATCCCGGGCTTCCCGAACTCCGGCTTCACGACCGGCATCGCGGTGAACCCACGCAACCCGGATACGCTACTGGCTGTGACGTCGACCGACCCGCACCTGTTCCGAACCACCGACCGCGGCGACTCCTGGACCGGGTTTCTCGTGGACGAACAGTTTCGCGCCCGCGGGCTGACGCAGAACCCGCTGGCCCCGGATACCGTCTACGCCTGGGGTGCCGTGGGGTCGGGCCCGGCAGCCGGGCCTCGCCGGTTCGCCGTCTACCGGTCCACGAACCACGGTCGCACGTGGACCGATATCCTCACTGAAGGCACGGTTGGCTGCTGCCATGGCTTCCGGTTCGCCGATGCCGGCGACAGCCTGTTCGCCTGGGGTGAAGTCGATGACTCGGCTGTCATCTACCTGAGCCTGAACCGGGGCAGGACCTGGTTCACCCGCGACTACGGATTGACCGGCACGCGCGTATCCGACCTGTCGCCCGCGCCTCTCCCGGCCGGCGGTGGATTCCTCTGCGCCACACCGACCGGGGTCTTCCGCAGCAGCAACAACGGCGGCTCGTGGGTCAGACTCGGACTCCGCAATGTCACCGCGGTCGTATCCGACACCTCCAACTTCGACGTCGTACTCGCCGGAACCGACACCGGCGGAGTCTACATCACATCCGACGGCGGCTCGACCTGGGAACGCGACACGGTCGGCCTGTTCGGCCGCGACGTCACGTTCCTCGAACGCGGACCCGACAACCCGGCATCGCTCTATTGCGGAACGGCAGGCGCCGGCATCTTCGGCCGTGGCGTAATCGGCATCTTCGCAGACCGGCACCGGTCCCTGCCGGTTGCCGGCCTGGTCCGCCCCAGCGTCATAGCCGGCCATGCGACACTCAATCTCGGCGCGGCGGCCGGACAGCGCGTCCGGGTGGACCTGTTTTCCGCCGACGGTCGGCTCGCGGCCCGACTCGCCGACCTGGAGCACGCCCCGGCCACCTGGACCTGGCACCGACCGCCGGACCTCAAAGCCGGCGTGTACCTACTCGTGACCAGTTCGGGGGACCGGACCCGGACCTCAAGGGTCGTCCTGACCGCCCACAACTGACGCAACCGGAGCCGACCAGTCGGAGGTGCACGCTAACCGTCTGTAATTGAGCCACTTGTGGCCCCGACGGGTCCGGGACCGGTTCGGACGGCCGGAGCCGACAGGAGTGTCCGACAGCACTGGCCGTCGCCGCAGAGCCTCCTCGGAGGCCACGGCTATTGACAAGCTACCGTCCGACAGTATCGTATGCATCTAGAAAAAGGAGTAACCTCTTGGTAAAGATACGCCTGAAAAGAATGGGTATGCGGCATCGGCCTACCTATCGAATTGTAGTAACCGACTCTCAGCGCTCGCGCGATGGCAAGTACATCGAGTCACTCGGCCATTACGACCCGCGCACGAAGAAGCTGCTGGTCAATCTTGAACGGGCCGACTACTGGAAGTCGGTCGGCGCCCAGTCAACCGAGACCGCCGGCAAGCTCATCAAGCGCTTCTCCCGGGAACAACAGGCGGCTCCGATCGACATCCCGCCGGTTGAAGACGAGACGGTCGCAATCGACACTGCTGCCGCAGCCATCATCGACAACAAAGAAACTCAGACACCACCTGAAGTAACCGAGGAAGTTCCGGTGGAAACTCCGGCAGCGGAACCATCCGCACCGGAAGAAACCGGACCTGCGACTGACACCACGGCTGAGCCGACCGCCGAAGGAGAAAAAGATGAAGGAGTTGATTGAGTACATCGCGAAGGCGCTGGTAGATCATCCCGACCAGGTCGAGGTGAACGAGATATCCGGTGAGAAGACGATCATCTGCGAACTGCGCGTGGCTCAGGGCGACCTGGGCAGAGTCATCGGCAAGGAAGGCCGGACCGCCAAGGCGCTTCGCGCAATCATCACTGCCGCAGCGATGAAAATCGGCAAGCGGGCGCAGTTGGAAATACTCGAATAGCCGGTCCGCAGTTGCTCGTTCTTCTGTCCGATGCGCATTCATATCGTATCACTGTTTCCCGAGTTCTTCGTCGGGCCGCTGCAATGTGGTCCGACGCGCATCGCACACGAAAAAAACCTGCTGTCTGCTGAAGTCGTCAACCCGCGCGACTTCACCGACGACCCCCACCGAACCGTAGACGACTACCCCTTCGGGGGCGGTGCCGGGATGATACTGAAGCCGGGACCGGTCTTTGACGCGGTCGACAGCATCCGCACCGACGCAACCCACACGGTGATGCTCACGCCCAGGGGTCGGTGCTTCAACCAGGCCACAGCCCGCCGGTTGAGCGCGCTCGAGCACCTGGTGCTCATCTGCGGGCGCTACAAGGATGCGGATGACCGCATTCGCACCGGGCTGTGCGACGAAGACATCTCGATTGGAGATTTCGTTCTCGCGGGCGGCGAAGCCGCCGCACTGGTCCTGATCGAGTCAATCGCGCGTCTGCTGCCCGGGGTCGTGGGCGACATGGACTCGGTCGAAACCGACTCATTCACGGCCGGGTTGTTTGACGCACCTCACTACACCCGTCCTCGGGTGTATCGACAGATGCAGGTACCGGACGTGCTGGTCTCGGGCGACCACGCGGCCGTCGCCCGCTGGCGCCGCCACCAGGCCCTGCTCATGACCGCTCGCCGGCGCCCCGAACTGATGCGCGACGAAGTGCTGTCCGAGGAGGAACGTCGCTTCCTCCTGCTCGAACTGACAAAGGAGACGTCCAATGGCAAAGAAGAAAGAAACTAAGCAGGAAATAGCCCCGTTCGTGGCCGCGGACATTCCCCAACTGGGTCCGGGCGACGTCGTGGCGGTGAGCCTGCGAATCGTGGAGGGTGAACGGGAACGCACCCAGATATTCCAGGGCACGGTCATCAAGATCCGCGGCGCCGGTGATACCCGGAGCTTCACGGTACGCAAGGTGAGCCGGGGCTTCGGCATCGAACGCATATTCCCTTTCAAATCGCCGGTCATCACGAAAGTGGAAATCAAGCGCCACAGCAAGGTCCGGCGGGCGAAGCTCTACTACCTGCGGGACCTCAGCGGTCGCGCGGCGCAGTTGAAAGAACGAAAGGTTGAACGCAAGCCCAGATCGCAGACTATGGAGTCTTAGCGTCCTGTTCTGCGGCGTCGACGAAGCCGGCCGGGGAGCACTGGCCGGCCCGGTCCTCGCCGCCTCGGCCATCATGCCGCCCCACCGGGAAATCGCCGGGGTCGATGATTCGAAACGGTTGTCTCCGGCCCGCCGCGAACTCCTCGCCGCGGAAATCGAGCGGGAAGCGCTCGGCTGGGCGGTTGGCAGTCGCGGGCCGGGAATCATCGACCGGATCAACATCCTGGCCGCCACCTACCAGGCAATGCTGCAGGCAATCGGCAAGCTGAGAATCCGGCCGGAGCTCATCCTGGTCGATGGCTGGCCGATTCCGACCCCGCCCCTGCCCTGCCGTGGAATCATCGGCGGTGACCGGCGCAGCTATTCCATCGCGTGCGCGTCGATACTCGCCAAGGTCCACCGCGACCGCCTGATGCGCCGACTCGACCGGACCCACCCGGGCTACGGCCTCGCCGACCACAAAGGATACCCGACTTCCAGGCACGTCCGGGAGCTGAAGCGCCGCGGTCCCTCCGCAATCCACCGTCGCTCGTTCGGCCCGGTCCGCGACTGCATCCGGTCATGAATCGGAGCGAAGTCGGCCGACTGGGTGAGAAGCTCGCGCGGAACCATCTCAAGAAACAGGGGTGTCGCGTAATCGAACTGAACCACCGCTCGCGCCTGGGTGAACTGGACATCATCTGCCGGGATGACTCGACCATCGTGTTCGTCGAGGTCAAGACCCGGACGTCCGACGCATTCGGCTCGCCGGCCGAGGCGGTCGATGCCCGCAAACAGGCGAAACTGCGCAGGCTGGCGCAGGAATACCTGATTGGACACGGGCTCGAAGCGTACGACGTCCGGTTCGATGTGCTCGGCATCCGGCTCGATGCCGACCCGCCCGAAATCAATCACATCCGGGACGCGTTCTGATGCTCTCCAAGCTGCTGTCGACATCAGTCTACGGCGTCGACGCATTCCTGGTCTCGGTCGAAACCGACATCTCGCGCGGCCTGCCGGCGTTCACAATCGTCGGACTGCCCGACGCGGCGGTGAAGGAATCCCAGCACCGCGTGCAGGCCGCGATCAAGAACTCGGGCCTGTCGTTTCCGAGCCGGCGCATCACGGTCAACCTCGCCCCGGCCGACATCAAGAAGGAAGGGGCGGCATTCGACCTTCCGATTGCGCTCGGAATCGTCTCGGCGTTCGGTGGCCTGAAGCCGACCGACTGCAAAGGCTACGCTTTCCTGGGCGAGCTGTCGCTCGACGGTACGCTCCGCCCGGTACGGGGCGCGGTTTCGATGGCGCTCGCCGCCAAGGCCGCCGGCCTGCGGGGACTGCTCCTGCCCGAACAGAACGCCGAGGAAGCGGCGATGGTGGAAGGCCTGCCCGTGTTCGGGCTCAAATCCCTGACCCAGGTAGTGCTCTTCCTCAAGGGCGAAACGGAACTCAAACCGACCAGCTTCGACGTCTCCCGGATGTTCGCCAGGGCCGCGGTCCACCACATCGACCTGAACGAAGTGCAGGGCCATGACCACGCGAAACGCGCGCTGGAAGTCGCGGCCGCCGGTGGACACAACATGCTGATGATTGGCCCTCCGGGCTCGGGCAAGACCATGCTGGCCCGCCGCGTCGCCACAATCCTCCCACCCCTGGGCCTGGAGGAAGCACTCGAAGCCACGCGCATTCACAGTGTCGCCGGGACCCTGTCGGCCGACCAGCCGCTGGTCGCGACCCGCCCGTTCCGCTCGCCGCACCACAGCGTCTCGGAGGCGGGCATGATCGGCGGCGGGACCTTCCCGCGGCCGGGCGAGGTCTCACTCGCCCACAACGGGGTGCTGTTCCTCGACGAACTGCCCGAGTTCAAACGGGACGTGCTCGAAGGCCTGCGGCAGCCGATTGAAGACGGAGAAGTCACAATCGGCCGGGCGAAGACAACGCTGACGTTCCCGGCCCGGTTCATGCTCGTCTGCGCGATGAACCCGTGTCCGTGCGGATTCTACGGAGACCCCCGCCGCGCCTGCACCTGTACGCCGACCCGGATCAGGCGCTACCGCGCCCGGATATCCGGACCGCTGCTGGACCGCATCGACATCCACGTGGAAGTCCCGGCCCTGAAGTACGACGAACTGGCACCCCGCCGGACCGGCGAGGCCTCGTCCGCGGTCGCGGAACGGGTAGCGCACGCCCGGAAGGCGCAGGTCGCCCGCTTCGCCGGGACCAGCCGACGATACCCGGTCTACGCCAACGCCCAGATGGCCGCTCGCGACATCCGGCAGTACTGCGCCGTCACTCGTGACAGCGAGTCGTTCCTGCGCACCGCGATCGAGCGCCTCGGCCTGTCGGCGCGCGCCTACCACCGGGTGCTCAAAGTCGCACGCACGATTGCCGACCTCGAAGGTTCGGATACAATCCTCGCACCGCACGTCACCGAGGCGATCCAGTATCGAAGTCTCGACCGGACCGCCTGGTAGCGACTACGAAAGGAAGACACCATGACGCTTGCTGAAAAGATACGCACCCGGAAGGCCCGCGTGGCGGTAATCGGCATCGGCTACGTCGGCCTGCCGCTCTGTGTCGAAATCGCAAACACCGGGTTCAAGGTCGTCGGGATCGATGTCGACCAGTCCAAGGTCGACGCGGTCAACCGCGGCCGGAGCTTCATCGAGGACATCCCGTCGAAAGACATCGCCAGTGTGGTTGATACCGGCATGTTCACCGCCACGACGAAGTACTCGGCCTGTGCCCGGTGCGACATCATCAACATCTGCGTGCCGACGCCGTTCACTCCGACCAAGGACCCGGACGTATCCTTCATCGAGGGAGCCGGCCGCCTGGTCGCACGCTACCTGAAGAAAGACCGGCTCGTCATACTGCGCAGCACGACCTACCCGGAGACGACCGAAAAAGTGCTGCTGCCGATTCTCGAAGAGAGCGGGCTCAAGGCCGGGCGCGACTTCCACCTGGCGTTCGCCCCGGAGCGGATCGACCCGGGCAACCAGGAATACACGACGCGGACCACGCCGGTCGTGGTCGGGGGCCTCACCCGCAAGTGCACGAAACTGACCCAGCAGTTCTACTCCCAGATTGTCGAGGACGTGTTCCCGGTGTCGTCACCGAGGGTCGCGGAGATGTCGAAGCTGCTCGAGAACATCTTCCGCAGCGTCAACATCGCGCTCGTCAACGAACTCGCACTCATGTGCGAACGAATGGGCGGCATCGACATCTGGGAAGTGGTCCAGGCGGCTTCGTCCAAACCCTACGGGTTCATGCCCTTCTACCCCGGACCGGGCATCGGCGGCCACTGCATCCTGATCGATCCCTACTACCTCTCGTGGAAAGCCCGCGAGTACGACTTCCACTCCAACTTCATCGAGCTGGCGGCCGAGACCAACGAGAGCATGCCCTATCGCGTCGCCGACCGGCTGCTCGAAGTACTCGGCACCAACGGCAAAGCCGCGTCGCGGGCCCGCATCCTGATCCTGGGCGCCGCGTTCAAGCGCGACGTCGAGGACACGCGCAATTCCCCGGCAATCAAGGTGATGGAAATCCTGCTTCCCAAAATCCGGAAGATCGAGTACCACGACCCGTACGTGCCGACACTCAACATCGGCCGCCGCCGGTTCCGGTCGATACCGCTGACCGACGCGACTCTGCGTGCTGCCGACTGCGTCCTGGTCCTGACCGACCACAAGTGTTTCGACTACAGGCAGATTCTGAAACAGGGACGACTGATACTGGATTGCCGCAACGCAATCAAGCGACGGCGGATGAAGAAGCTCTACACCCTCGGGTATCGTCCGTAGAGTACGCGGCCGGGACCGGCACGACCGGGCTCAGGGTTCGAGTTCAACCCAGCGCCGGACGTAATCGACCAGGTCCGGCAGCGTCGAGGCCACCGGCTGTGACAGGCCGGCATCGAACTCCAGGCTGACCGGCTGCACGCCGAGGAACTCGATTGACGCCTCCGATTGCTGCTCGATCATGACCACGGTCATGGTCAACGGCAACGTGTGGGTCGATACCGTGCGGGCGGCCAGGCGGTCGAGTTCGGTCCGGTTGAACAGCCGGAATTCGCCCGGTTGTCCGTCGAACGCGCAGGCATCGACCAGCAGAATCCGGGCCGGGGCGAAGTCGACAATCGGGCCGATGTAGTTCTCCGGAGAAGTGCCGCCGTCAATCACCTTCAGGTCGACGCCCGGCTCCAGTTCGTCGATTGCAAGGCAGCCGACCGCGTCGTCGCCGCGCAATCGATTCCCGATACCCATCACGACCGCCCGGCTCATCGCCGGTCCCACTTCTTCCGATACCGCCGCGCTTCCGCCACGTAGTCCGACAGCCAGGGCACGTCACGCTGGTAAGGTTCCCAGGCGATAATCATGTCCGCGTACCGCCGCACGCTGTCCGGCTCCGCGAGCCCGTCCCAGGCCTTGACCAGGGCAAGCCGGGTCTCGGCCAGGCCGTACCGGTTGTCCGGGAACTCGGTCGCGATATCGACGGCAAGATACCGGGCAAGCTCGACCGCCTCGGCGTAGTCACCCTGCTCCACCCGGATGTCACGCTGCAGCCGCAGCGCGGACCGATTGCCCGGGTAGCGCTGCAGCATGCGGTCGCACGACGCAAACGCCTGCTCGTGGAGTCCATCCTCCTTCTGCATGAAAGCCAGGAAGAAGAGCGCCGCGTGACGCAGCCGGCCCGTGCCGGCCAGTGCCCGTTCAATCATCTCATACGCCCGGGCCTGGTTCCCGAACAGGCCGAGCCCGAAAACGTACCGACTGGCGGTCGCCTTGAAGTACTCCACCGTGCCGAGACCGAACCACGCATCCGTCAGCGCCGAATCGGCCGCGGCCGCACGCCGGAACGCCGACTCGGAACTGAGCAGTGTGAAGACCGCCCGCAACCGGTTCCGCTGCCAGCTCTGGCAGTTCGCCCGGTTGAGCCTTGTCAGGCCCAGGAAAACCAGGGCTTCGGCATCGTCGGATTGAGCCTTGATTCGTCGCTCGCACACACTGGCCGCCCGGTCACTCGCCCGGTAGAACGAGTCGGCCAATGCGGGGTCGCCGGAATCGTAAAGCAGCATCTGGACCAACGATGCCTGCCAGAACGCAACCGCGGGTTCCAGGGAATCAGTGGTCGCCGCCTGCTCCAGCAACGCCCACGCGCTGTCGTACTGCTGACGGTAGCCGGCGTCGACACTGCGAAGGATAAGGTCATCGAACCCCGACGCGGAAACGACCGACCCGGCCGAAACAAACGCCAGCAGGACCAGCGCTCTACCGAACCGCAATGACCTCGATCTCGACCCGGACCCCCATCGGCAGCGCCGCCACCTGGATGCAGGACCGGGCCGGGAACGGCTCGCTGAAGTACCGGGCATACACTTCATTGACGCGGCCGAAATCGCCCATGTCGGTCAGGAAGACCGCGACCTTGATCGCCTTTGCCAGGGACGTTCCCCCTGCCTCGAGCACGCGCGCCACGTTCTCAAGCACCTGCTCGGTCTCGCGCGCAATGTCACCGGAAACCAGTTCACCGGTCGCCGGGTCGAGCGGAATCTGTCCGGACGTGTACACGAAATCGCCGGACCGGACGCCCTGGCTGTAGGGTCCGACCGGGGCGGGCGCTGCGTCGCTTCTGACTGCTTCCACGTCTACCACCATGATACAAGGTTCCCCATCGCCATCGAATGCAGCTTGGTTTCGGGCGTATCCGAGCGTGACAGCATCACAATCGGCTTGCGCGCGCCGACGACAATCCCGCAGGCCTTCGCGCCGCCCAGGTATTGCAGACCCTTGGCCAGGATGTTGCCCGTCGCCATCGACGGGACCACGAGGATATCGACGTCGCCCGAAACCTGGCTGGCTACCCGTTTAATCCGGGCCGACTCCTTCGACAGGACGACATCGACCGCCAGCGGCCCTTCGACCACGGCGTCACCGAACTCGCCCTGCTCCCCCATCCGGGCAATGACCGCCCAGTCCAGGGTCTCGGCAATGTGGAGATTGATCTTCTCGACCGACGACAGCAGGGCCACTTTCGGCTTCGGGTTACCCAGGAAGCGCGAAAGCTCAATCGCGTTGCGGACGATATCAATCTTCCGCTTCAGGTCCAGCTCGGCGTTGATGCCGCCGTCGGTCACGGCCAGGACCTTGTGATAGCTCGGCAGTTCGAGGTAGGCAACATGGCTGAGAATCCGGTTGTCCCGCAGCCCGGACCCTTCGGCCAGGACACCATGCAGGAACGTGACCGTATCGACCTGTCCCTTCATCAGGAAATCGCCCTTCCCGGCCGCGTCCTTGACCGCTGCCGCAACCGCCTGCTTCGGGTTTGCCACATCGTGGACCTCGAACCGGCCCATATCGACCTTCAGGCTCGCGCAAATCGTCAGGATGCGTTCCCGGTCCCCGTACAGCACACCCTCGACAATCCCCTCCTGCTCGGCCTCGTTCAACGCCTCCAGCGTGGCGCAGTCCTCGGCGCAGGCGACGATGCACCGGCGCGGCCCCTTCTCCCGGGCCAGCTCCAGCATCTT
>CBDUZK010000060.1:0-12064 GCA_965371675.1 uncultured bacterium
GGGACACAATCCCAATGCCGAGGATGGGATTCGGTCATGTCCCCGTTGGAACCAGGGCGGCGCGGTCTCCGCGCCGCCCTAGCCCCTGCATGCGACGCGTCGGGTTGGTCCCGTCGCGTCGCTCTGGTGTCAGCCCGTCACGGTGGTTTGCATCGATGGGAACGAGGTGCGTACGGAAACAGGCCCGGTGCCCGCGGGTCGGCCGGACGCAAGTATCGCAGCAGCGTGTGTTGTACCGGCCCGGGGCGGGTTGTGCCGGGTGGGACCGAAGCCGGCCGCGCCTGGAAGCGGTGGAGGTCGGGAGTGCTAAGTGTTTGAGAGTCGGGAGCATGTCCTCCAGATGAGCAGAACGCGCGACGCACCACGTATTACGCTTGACAAGCCCGGCCCGCCATGGATACTTCCGCAACCTCGGGTAGCTACGCGAGTGAGCGAAAGGAGCTGAAGATGGCAGAAGAAAAGCAGACAACCGGTCAGGTGTCCGACAAGAGCAAGATGACGACGTTGCTCCTGTGCATTTTCCTGGGCAGCCTGGGTGTGCACCGGTTCTACACAGGGATGACCGGTACCGGCGTCCTGTACCTGTTGACCTTCGGTCTGTTCGGAATC
Organism: uncultured bacterium; assembly: GCA_965371675.1. Classification (GTDB taxonomy): domain Bacteria; phylum Hydrothermota; class Tepidihabitantia; order Tepidihabitantales; family Tepidihabitantaceae; genus DSBX01. Next base: position 610 of record CBDUZK010000060.1, read on the forward strand.
GGCACTATTGTCGACTTCATCAAGATCCTGATGAACAAGTTCACCGACAAGGACGGCCGGACCCTGGCCTGACAGGCTAGACTCGAGACTGTTGCGGCCGTCGTGTCCGGACCGCGGACCGGCGGTTCGCTCTTGAGAGGGCCGAGACTGGACGGCACCGGTGTCGGCGTTACACTTCCCGGGTATGGAATACCTGCTCTACGTGTTGCTCGGAATCGGGCTGGCCGCGGCCTGCGGGTTCCGGGTGTTCGTGCCGCTGCTGGTGATGAGCATCGCATCCCTGACCGGACACCTGCAGCTCGCGTCCGAATTCGTCTGGATTGGTTCGTGGCCGGCCCTGATTGTATTCGCGGCCGCCACGCTGCTGGAAATCGGGGCCTACTATGTGCCGTGGCTCGATAACCTGCTGGACATGGTAGCCACCCCGGCCGCGATTGTCGCCGGTATCATCGTGACGGCGTCGGTCGTGCTCGACATGAGCCCGGTGCTGCGCTGGCCGCTGGCGGTCATCGCGGGCGGCGGTGTCGCCGGTGTCATCCAGGGCGCGACGGTCATGGCGCGCAAGACCTCGACCCTGGCGACGGCCGGCATCGCGACTCCCCTGGTTTCGACCATCGAATCGGGCGGCTCGGTGGTCATGTCGGTGCTTTCGATGGTGCTTCCCGGGCTGGCCGGAGCGATTGCGGTGTTGCTCGTGTTCCTGGTCGGCATTCGTCTCGCCCGCCGTCGCCGCAAGCGCTGAGGTCCGCGTCCGGTTGACCGGACCGGGGCGTTTTTTCTCTTGCCAAGCGCCGGTTCCGGCCTATCATGGATTGAGTTCGGGGCTGGTGGTCCACCCTGCCTTTCACAATCGGCCCCGGGCTGCAGTAACAATCGGCGGCGGGTTGCACGTTGCGACCGGTCGTCGGGTCGAAAAGAGAGCGAGATGTACGGGATGGGGATGATGAAACTATTCTACAGGGGCCGTGGGGCTCGACCCCCGGTTATACCTCGGGCGTACGAATGGACGCCGCGTCCGATCGGGCCGCGGTTCGAATGGCTGGACGGCGACCATATCCGCCTGCTGGAAGGCGGGTTCGCCGGCCGGCAGTACCGGCTTGTCATCGAAGTCCGACCCGACCGCGCCAGCATTTTCCTGCAGGATGGCGATGTGCGGGTCGGACAATGCCTCGTGGAACGGAGCCCGCCGGGTGAGGGCGTGGTTTTGTGGGACATCGGCGTACGGAGTGAATGCCGGCGCCGGGGGCTGGCTTCGGTAATGACCTGGTGTATCTTCCGGGAGTTGTTGAGCGTGCAACAGACCGCGAGTTTCCGCATCAGGATGATCACATCGGTGAAGCCCGGTGCAGCATGCACCGAGGTGCGGAACCTGGGCATCTGCGTGGTCGGTAACCGCCTGGGCCTGAACAGCAGTTTCGACGTTGAGACGCTGTTGCGGCCGGAGAACGTCAACGACTGGGAAATGGTGCCGGCACGGGAAGGCGTTCCGCCCGGGCTGAAAGTGACGGTGCGGAGCTACCCGCTGGTGCTGATTGGTTTCATCCTTGACCGGGAGACGATGAGACCGGTCCAGGACGAACGCACGTACCTGCGCCTGCTGCGTGACCTGGACGGGATCAGGACGTGGTTCCGTGATGGACTCCTGGTTATCAGCAATGGAGACTACGTGCTGCGTGCCGGCGGGTTTGACCGCTTCCTGGACGGCATCGCGGTTGACGCGATTGAGGCGCACGAGTTCCGGCAGCGACTCCGCCCGCTGTAGGGCAGTTCGACCGGGTCGGTTGACGCAGGCGGTCTGCCTAGTAGTATTGACTTTCTTCGGACTTCGTCTCCAGCTTGACGACCCGGACCGGACACCCCGATTATTGAGGAGATCAGCATGGCAAGACAGTATCCATTGGAGCGCGTGCGCAACCTCGGCATCATGGCCCACATCGACGCGGGCAAGACAACCGTGTCGGAGCGCATCCTGTACTATACCGGCCGGACCCACCGGTTGGGCGAGGTGCATGACGGCGCGGCGGTGATGGACTGGATGGCGCAGGAGCAGGAGCGCGGTATCACCATTACCAGCGCGGCGACGACCGCAATCTGGCGCGACCACCTGCTGAACCTGATTGACACGCCCGGGCACGTGGACTTCACGGTCGAGGTGGAACGGAGCCTGCGGGTACTTGATGGCGTTGTCAGCCTGTTCTGCGCGGTCGGCGGGGTCGAGCCGCAGTCAGAGACGGTCTGGCGCCAGGCGGAGAAGTACTCGGTGCCGCGGATTGCGTTTGTGAACAAGATGGACCGGGCCGGGGCGGACTTCGAACGGGTGGTGGACCAGATTGACCGGGAGCTGGGGGCGAACGCGGTGCCGGTGGTGATTCCAATCGGTGCCGAGGACCGGTTCGCGGGCATCGTGGACCTGGTGGATAACGTCGCGGTCTACTACGATGAAACCGACAAGGGTCTGACCTGGCGCGAGGAGTCGGTCCCGGCCGAGATGCGGGATGAAGTCCGGCGCTGGCAGCAGAGGCTGTTGGAGAAGATCAGCGAGGTGGACGAGCGGCTGCTGGCGAAGTTCATGGAGGATGAGCCGGTCGAGAAACGGGAGTTGAGCCTGGCAATCCGGAAGGCGACCCACGCGCACCTGGTGTGCCCGGTACTGTGCGGAAGCGCGTTCAAGAACAAGGGTATCCAGCGATTGCTGGACGCGGTACTCGACTACCTGCCGAGCCCGCTCGACCTGCCGCCGGTATCCGGCCGGTGCCTGGAGGGCGGCGAGGCGACCCGGATTCCGAAGGACGACGGCCGGTTGGCCGCACTCGCGTTCAAGGTCCAGACCGACCGGCACGTGGGCAAGCTGGTGTACGTGCGCGTGTATTCGGGTACGCTTCGCGCGGGTTCGAACGTTCTCAATTCAACCCGGGAAGAGGATCAACGGGCCGGGCGGCTGCTGCGGATGCACGCGGACCACCGTGAGCCGGTGGAGGCGCTGTACTCGGGTGAGATCGGGGCAGTGGTCGGACTGTCGAGCACGGTCACCGGCGATACGATTTGCGCGCCCGACCACCCGATTGTGCTCGAGGCGATTGAGTTCCCGGCCCCGGTGCTGAGTGTTGCCGTTACCCTGAAAGACCGTAAGGACCGGGACAAGCTGGGCGGCGGACTGAACCGGCTCGCCGAGGAGGATCCGACTTTCGTTGTCACTGCGGATGCGGAAACCGGGCAGACGGTCATCTCCGGGATGGGTGAACTTCACCTGGAAATCATCGTCGACCGGCTGCGGCGGGAGTTCGGAGTTGAGGTGGACACCGGCGCGCCCGAGGTCGCGTACCGGGAGACAATGACCGTGACCGCCGAGGTGAACGAACGCCTGGTGAAACAGACCGGGGGGCGGGGCCAGTTTGCTCACGTTGTCATGCGGATTGAGCCGCTGGAACCGGGCACGGGCTTCGAGTTCGTCAACCGGGTCAAGGGCGGCCGGGTGCCGAGAGAGTATGTGCCCGCGATTGAGCGCGGGGTGGTGGACGTCATGCGACGGGGTGTGTACGCCGGGTTCCCGGTTGTGGACGTGCGGGTCGTGCTGCTCGACGGGTCGTCCCACGAAGTGGATTCCTCGGACATGGCATTCCGGGCGTGCGGGGCCGCGGCGTTCCGCAGGGGATTCGCGAAGGGACAGCCGCAACTGCTTGAGCCGGCGATGAGCGTGACGGCGGTTACGCCGGAGGATTCCGCCGGGGCGGTGATGGGCACCCTGTGCAACCGGCGCGGCACGATTCTGGGCATGGACAAGCAGGGCAACGCGCACGTGATTCGGGCACGCGTGCCGCTGGCCGAGATGTTCGGGTACGCCACTGACCTGCGGAACATGAGCCGGGGCAAGGCCAGTTTCACCATGCAGTTCGAGCACTACGAAGCGGTGCCGTTCCGCATTGCCGAAGATATCATTGCTCAGCGCCGGGCGGGCGGCAGGTCCGGCGCGCCTCACTAGACGCTTCAGTCCGGCCCGGCGGCGTCAACGGAGAGGTCGGTGCTTGTCCGGTCCGTCCGAGTAGCGGTGTTGCTGGTCGACGTAGGTTCTCTTCGTACGCTTGGCGAGCGTCAACACGAACGCCTTGTGTCCCTTGGTGAAGCCTTCGTGTTCGAGCGGGATTCTGAAAGGGTCATTCGTGCCACGGAGATGGATTTCGAAGCCGCCCGGGTTGCGGAGGATTGAGAACTGCGCCATCACGATCTCGGTGCAGGGGTTGTCCGGGTCGGTGCGGACCCGTAGCCCGAGGCCGATGTGCCACGCGCCGGACGCGCCGTGGGTCAGTGCCTGCGGTACGGGTCGGACCTGTTCCGGGCTGTAGTCCATGTTCGGGGGCAGGGTCACCAGGTCGTCCGGTGTGCAGCCGAGTTCTTCGGGCAGCCCGGCAACCAGCTCCTGTGCGAATTTCAGGCATTCCTTGCGGTTCTGCTCATACGCGCCGCGGAGCTTGGCATAGGCTGCGCAGATGTCTTCATACTGGCTCATTCAGGCCTCCTGTGGCACTTTGGCGGCCAACGGTATTCAAGGTTGATACGTCCAACATATGTAGCCCGTCAGGATATTGGGCCGGGTCGCGCTGTCAAGACCGGACCGTGGTTTGACATGCAGCGGCGCGGTCATATGCTAGACAAATGTCAGGAGGCAGGAATATGAAGAGTATCCATGCAGTTGTCCTCGGGCTGGTGATGGTCGTGGCTTGCGGCCCGGTCTTCGCGAAGGGCGACGACCTCGTAGCGACCGTGGTCGTGCACGAGGACGCGGTCGGGAAGCTGGACATGCTTGGTTCGGTTGCGGTGGTGATGTCCGGCAACGATCCGTTCATCAACCGGATTATGGAAGACGTGCTTGCAATCCGGCTGATGGACCGCGGTATCAAGGTGGCGTACCCGGACGAAACCCATTTCGCGCGGTGGCGGGAGGCGGTCAAGGATCCGATGGCGGTGGCGCGGTCGTCCGGCGCGAACGTGCTGCTGACCGGCATGCTGGTGACCGAGTGGTCGAATGGTCCAGGGGCCGAGCATTGCCGCGGTCACGGGCTGTCCCGGAGCATGCGGTTGTCGCTTGCCTCCCTGTCACTGATTGACATCCCGCACGACAAGTACCTGGTCTGGGCGCTGTATGAACCGGAAAGCCCGGTGACGTCGACGCGGATTGCCCGGGAATTCATCAACACGCTGGTCGAGAGCCTCGATTAGCGGAGTCGAAAGGAGTATCCATGAAAGCAACGATGAGAGCGGTCGTGCCGGTCCTGCTGGCCTGCCTGGTGGTGGCCTGCGCGACCACGACTTACGTCCGGCCGGACGAGGTCACGGAATGGGACGCCGACTACACGGATACGGACCTGAAAATCCTGACCGAGAAGATGGTGATGTCGCTGGGCGGGGCCGTTCTGCCGGAGTCGGAGGGCAAGCCGGCACTGGCCTTCCTGCAGATCGGCAACCGGACTTCCCAGCACATCGATACCGAGGGGATATCAGGCAAGATAATGGTCGCGCTGGTGAAGCTTGGCCGGTTCCGTGTGCTCGACCGCGAAATCCTGAAGCAGCAGGCGATGGAGATTGCGCTGGTTGCGAGCCAGCGAATCGATGTCGAAGGCGCGGTCCGACTCGGCAGTGTCGCGGGCGCGGACTATTTCCTGACCGGGGACCTGTTCAGCATTGAGAAAGAGAGCGCGTCGAAGGAGCTGAAATACTACAACCTGACGATGCGGCTGGTGGACATCCATACGTCGGAAATCGTCTGGGCCGAGGAGAAGGAAATCAAGAAGTCGAGCAGCAAGGGCTGGTTCGACTAGTCGGCAAGGACGGAGAGAAACCATAGATAGACACGGATGAACACAGGGCCTGAGATGAAGCAGAAGGCCTGTCCGTGTCGCTCGGTGTTGATTCGTGGCAGCAGGTTTCTACTGCTCACCCTGCTGGTGGTGGCATGCACAATCAGCGAACCGGTTGTCCGGAAGCCGCGTAGGAAGTACTTCGAGGACCTGGTATACGCCGCGGCCGCGGCGGAATACCGTACGACGATGGAGAAGAAGTTCGAGACCCGGGACAACTCCTACGTCCTGACGGTGCTGACCTACGCGGTCACCAGTTTCTACGGCCGGGACCGTGAGAATGCCCGCCGGGCGTTCACCGCGGCCTACAAGGTGGACGACGGCAGCCTGCCCGAGGCGGCGAAGTTCTACGAGTGGCTGCAGGTGGACGCACGCAAGGTGTACCGGCTGGCCAAGCGGGAACGGGAACTCATCCACCTGTACCTCGGGTTGAACTACTTTGTGGAAGACAACCTTGAAGAGTCGCTGGTCGAGTTCAAGAAGCTCCGCCTGCGGGACCAGGAGGTGTCGACTCTGCCCCTGGTCAACTTCTACATGGGACTGGTGTACGAGAAGCTCGGGATGTACGGCGACGCCCTGATTGAATACCGCGGACTGCGGGACATGGGTTTCCCCGGGCGGCACAGCCTGCTCGACGCCGACGCCCTGGTCCGGCGCGCCGAGCAGTTGCGTGACGGTACGTACGAACCGGATTCGAGCCGGGTTGAACTGCTTGTGCACGTTGACCACCAGTTTGCCGGTTCGGTCGGCCGGACCGACGTACTCGCGGACGGTCAGCCGGTTGCGACCCTGCCCGGTTACGTGGACGAGTTCGAGGTGAAGCTGACAGCCGAAGAGGTGGCGAGGAAGGAAACGCAGAATGCCGGGGCGCAGGCGACGCGAGCCGGGCTCCGGCTCCTGGCCGAATTGCTCGGGACGCACTTCCTGGAGGATACATCGGGCGGCGTGGCCGACCTGGTGACCGACCTGGTGTTCGGCGACGAGGACGACAACCGGGATACCCGTTCGTGGAGCTACGCGCCGGTGGCGATGTCGGCGGTGCGGGTTTCGATACCGGTGACGACAAACGAACTCAAGCTGGTGTTTCACGGCCGGGCCGGCGAACTGCTCGGGTCGTGTCGCTACCCGCTCACGGGCGAGCACATCAGGGTCGAGCGGGCGGCCGGGATGCGGTTCGTTGCGGCCGGGTTGGCCCGGGAATTCTACGTGTATGAATGACCTGAGGAGGATACGATGAAACGAAGAACAGCCGTGACAATCGCGTTTGCGCTGGTCGGGCTCATGCTGCTCGGCGCGTGCAGCGCGCGCATCAACTCGGTGATAATCGAGCGGGACTCCGGGGCCAGGCGCTGGGATGTGGACAACATTTTCCTGTCCAGCGACATCAGGATACTGGACGTCAAGGAAGAGTTGAAGGATGGGGTCCTGTTTGTGAACGTGCTGTTGAAGAACGGCTGGGGAATGCCGATTGGCGGCAAGATCAAGGTGCTCTTCTATGACACCGGCGGGGTGCAGCTCGACGACGCGTGGGGCTGGCGACAGATCAACCTTGAGTCTCTGCAGGAGGAATGGTTCCGGTTCATGGCGCCGAAGCTGGCCGACGAAATCAGTCGGATGAAAATCATGATTCGGGGCATCAACAAGCCCGGGTCGTAAGGTCGGCGGGCCGAACCGTTCGGCGAAGCATGACTGTCCAGGCAATCCAGAAGGAACTCAGGGGGTACGCGGAGCGGGAGTACCGCGATGGCGCGAAAGCGTATTTCAAGGAGCCGATTGAGCTGCACGGGGTGAGACTCCCGATTGTGCGCCGGATTGCGGCCCGGTATTACAGCAGCCTGGTGAAGAAGCTGAAGAAAGAGGAGGTGTTCGAGCTGTGCGAAGACCTGCTGAAGACCGGGTACGGTGAGGAACGGACGATAGCGTTCGACTGGGCATTCCGACTGAGGGCCGGGTATGAACCCCGCGATTTCCGGGTGTTCGAGTCCTGGCTGAGGAAGTATGTGTCGAACTGGGCGGCGTGCGACGACCTCTGCCGGCACGCTTTCGGCGATTTCGTCTGGCGGTTCCCGCAGTTCATGCCGCGGGTGATGAAGTGGGCGAAGTCGCGCAACCGCTGGCTGCGCCGGGCTTCAGCGGTCGTGATGATCTACCCGAACAGCCGCGACCGGTATCTGGACGAGGCGTTCCGCATCGCCGACCTGTTACTTGAGGACAATGATGACCTGGTGCAGAAGGGGTACGGCTGGATGCTCAAGGAGATCAGCAACCGGTATCCGCAAGAGGTGTTCGACTATGTCATGGGACACAAGGCGACCATGCCGAGAACCGCGCTCCGATATGCGATTGAAAAACTCCCGCCGGCCATGAAGAAGAGGGCGATGGCCAGGTGAGGAACAGAAGGGAAGTCAGAAGGCAAAGGCCAGAAGCCAAAAGTCAAAAGCCAAGATGGCTAGTCCTGGCAACCCTGTCGTTCGGCGTCCTGCTGAGCATGGGGTGCATGGAGCCGGAAGAGCCGGAGGAGATCTCTTGGGACGATGTGAATGACTTTGTCTACCAGTTGCAGGACATCGACCCTACCGCAATCGGGAACACAGGATTCGACCTGGCAATAATCGACTATTCCCGGGAAGGGGATGAAGAAACCAGGTTCACCAGTCGGGAGATTGCAGCTCTCCGAAACAGTCCGGGCGGTACCAAACTGGTGCTGGTGTATATGAGCATCGGCGAGGCCGAGGATTACCGCTGGTACTGGCAGGAAAGCTGGGACGCGGACCACGACGGGGTCCCGGATTCGGGTGCGCCGTCATGGCTCGGGCCGGGCAACCCGGAATGGGAAGGCAACTACAAGGTGAAATACTGGGAGCCGGGCTGGCAGGCGATTGTGTTCGGTTCATCCACCAGTTACCTGGACAAGGTCGTCGCGGCCGGGTTCGACGGGGTATACCTGGATATTATCGACGCGTACGAGTACTGGGGCCCGGGCGGCGAGAGCGGGCTGGAGCGGGCGACCGCGGAACGGGAGATGGTCGAGTTCGTGCAGGCGATTGCCGCGCATGCCCGGGTGGACATGGGTATGACCGGCTTCGGCGTGTTTCCCCAGAACGGCGAGGCGTTGTCCGGCTATCTTGACTACGTGCAGACGGTCACCGGCATCGGCCGGGAAGATACCTGGTATGAAGACAACGACCCGCAACCGTCCGGGCATACCGCTGAAGTCATCGCCGGGCTGGACGTGTTCGCGCAGGCGGGCAGGCTGGTGTTGGTTACCGACTACGTCACCCGGTCGGAGTTGATTGACGACTTCTACGCCCGGGCGGAAGCAAAGGGCTATGTGCCTTATGCAACAGTGAGGGGCCTGGACGCGCTGACAATCAACCCGGGACACGAGCCGGACTAGAAAGAACATCGCGGCCGGCCCTGGGAATAGAGTCATGCTTCCCGGGGTATGTTCTCTTTGACTGGCGATTGGTTTCAGTTAGGTTATGCTGATGTCAACAAACTGGAGGATGATGTGAAGATACGCCTATTGAGTGTTGCTCTGGCTGTCGGCCTGGTCATGGGCTGTGCCGGCACCGGTACGGCCGCGACCCCGCCGGCCGAGCCGGTATCGGACCCGCCGGACCCTGCGGTCAGCGGGCAGATAGTCAGGCAGGACAATCGGCTCGGGGTCGAGCTGTTCCAGGAACTGTTCCGGGCCGAGCCGGAGAAGAACCTGTTCATATCTCCGACCAGTATCGCGATGGCGCTGGCCATGACCTGGAACGGGGCCGACGGTGCGACCCGCGACGCGATGGCGCTGACGCTCGGGTTCGAGGGCGTGGCCGAACCGGACGTGAACAAAGCCAACCGGTTCCTGCTCGAATCGCTGCGGTCCGCAGACGAGGACGTCCAGCTCGAGGTCGCGAACTCAATCTGGGGACGGGAGGGAATCCCGTTCTCGGACGAGTTCAAGAAGACCAACAGCCTCTACTACGGGGCGAAGACCACCGACCTGGACTTCACGGACCCGGGCGCGGTCAAGGTCATCAACGACTGGGTTGGAGAGAAGACGCACGAGCGCATCGACAAGATTGTCGACCGGATTTCGGCCGAGGATGTGATGTTCCTCATCAACGCGGTCTACTTCAAGGGGCGATGGACCGCGGAGTTCGACAAGAAGCTGACCCAGGATCAGGATTTCCACCTGGCCGACGGCAGCGTGAAATCGCACCCGATGATGCGGCGCGAGGACAAGTACCGATACCTCAAGACCGATGACCTGCAGGCAATCCGCCTGCCGTACGGCGAGGACCGGTTCGCGCTGTACGTGTTCCTGCCGAGGTCGGAGCAGAGCCTCGCGGAGTTCGTCGGCCAACTGACGCCGGAGACGCTCGACGACCGGCTGATGCAGATGCACCGGCGCAAGGGCGAAATCGTGCTGCCGAAGTTCAAGCACGAATACGAGCAGAACCTGAACACCGTGCTCGGCGCGCTCGGCATGGACATCGCGTTCGACCCGGGCCGGGCCGACTTCTACCGGATGCTCGATTCACCAATCGACATGGCGTTCTATATCAGCGAGGTGCTGCACAAGACGTTTGTCGAAGTCAACGAGGAAGGCACCGAAGCGGCGGCGGTCACGTCGGTCAGGATGACCCTGACCGCGATGGCGCCGGAAGACGACTTCCAGATGACGGTCGACCGCCCGTTCTTCTACATGATTCGGGATGACGAGACCGGGGCGGTCCTGTTCATGGGAGTGGTGACCGACCCGGAGTTGTAGCGCCGGGCGACCTGCCTGTGCGTGCCCGCACGCAGACAGGGGCGTCACCGCACCCGCCGGGTGACAACGCTCCTCGGTTCCTGGTCTGCTACTTGGTGACCTTGGTGTCTTGGTGTTGAAATCCTGTATCGGTTTTCGGGGCGATTCCGGGACTTGACGAGCGTCAATCAGGGACTATAGTCGAAACCGATGGGCGACATTGACGACGAGCAGATTCTGCGCGACCACTACGGCGGTCGAGCGCAGGACTACGAACAGGTCTACCACCGCGATGACCCGATCCGCCAGGAAGAACTGGGTCAACTCACATCGGCCATCGAGCAGCTCTTTCTCGGGCACCGGGTGCTCGAAGTAGCGTGCGGCACCGGGTACTGGACCGAAGGGCTTTCAGTCGTGGCCGAACACGTGACCGCATTCGACGCATCACCCGAGATGCTCAACGAGGCGCAGAGCAAAGGGCTGCCCCCGGAGACGGTGGAGGTCATCGAGGGAGACGCGTACGAACTCGAGATCATTGAGGGCGAGTTCGATGCCGGGCTGGTGATGTTCTGGCTGTCGCACGTTCCGCGGCGTCGGCTCGAAGAGTTCCTGCGCAGCCTCGGGGAGCGACTCGGTCCGGGCGCGCAGGTTTTCATGGCGGACAACGTGTACGTGCCCGGCCTGGGTGGCGAACTGGTCGAGGAACCGGGCTCGGAGGATACGTACAAGCGGCGCGAGTCGGTACCGGGTGAAGAAGAACTCGTGTTGAAGAACTACTTCGACGAAGCCGGACTCCGTCGGCTGCTCAAGCCGTACGCCCGGGACCTCGAACTGACGTTCGGACAGAACTACTGGTCGGCCG
>CBDUZK010000061.1:0-12016 GCA_965371675.1 uncultured bacterium
GATCCTGAAGTCCTGGCCACGATTCGCACCGGTGTCTTCGACATCGGTGAGCCGAAGCTGTAGGCTCGGTGTGGCCGCCGCGCAGGCGGTCTTGGGGATTGGCAATTGACAGGATGCCGGGTCCAGCTATGCTGGTGACGGAGGTACATGATGCCGATGCCTGTTGACCGCAGCCGCAGTTTTGCAGTCCTGGCCGTGCTTCTGGTCGCTACAATTGCGCACGGGCAGTGGGTGGAGGATAGCATTGACGTCGTCGGTGCGCCGAGGCCGGGGTGGATGGGCAGTATGGCGTACAACCCGCACGAGGACGTGGTCTACGGTCGCTGCCAGGCCCGAGACGGTATCTTCTTCGCCATCGACTGCGCGTCCAACGAGGTTATCGAGAGCTGGTCAATAGACTGGCCGCTGTACATGGCCTACGATTCCATCGACCACAAGCTCTACCTGCCCTTCGGCTACCAGGCAGAGTCGCTGGCCGTGATAGACGGTCGGACCCACCAGCGCATCAAGGCGATACCACTCAACTGGGCCAGGATATGCGTGTGGGATGGAATGCGGGACAGACTGTACGTGTCGTGCCCGGAGCGCAATGTGGTGGCGGTATTTGACTGCACGCAGGATTCGCTGGTTGCCGAGATACCGGTGAGCGGCTACCCGCTGAAGATGTACGTGAATGGTCCGCATCGGAAACTGTACGTGCTGAACCATGACGGCGAATCGGTGTCTATTGTGGACATCAGTACCAATCAGGTCATCAGGACCATTCCGCTCGGAACAAGCGCCGAGTGTGGGTACTACTCCGCAGCCGCTGGCAAGTTCTACGTTGACAGCTACGAGGACGTAACGGTTATCGATGGTGTCGGCGATACGGTGGTGCACGTCATCGAATTGCCGGCGCAGAGCTATGCCATGGCAATCACGGGCAACCCGGCTCGGGGCCTCGTGCTGGTTGGGTTGCATGGCTATCCGCCCACTCGGAAGTTGTACGCGGTGGATAGCGAGACGGACTCGGTGGTGTCGATAGTGTCGGTGGGGAGACGACCGAGCAGTATCGTCTGCAGTCCTGTGACCGACCGGGCGTACACCGCGAATACGTCCTCGAATGATGTCACCGTGCTTACAGGGGACGGTTCGAGTGTGGTCCGGACCTTGGGCGTCGGTGATGCGCCTGCCGTGATGGTCCGGTCCCCGGCTCAAGGTCGGATCTACGTCGGGCATTACAACTGCCAATGGGTGTACGTGATCCGGGACGCGGTCGGGATTGCGGAAGAACCGGAGAAAACGAAGCCGGTTTGTCCTGCCGCGACGCTGACACGGGGCCGGTTGAGGGTAGCCGAGCCGGGCCGGCTGTACGATACCGGCGGCCGGCTGGTCTGTTTGCTTCAGAGGGGTGGAAACGATGTGCGGCATCTTGCGCCCGGGGTGTACACCGTCCATTTGGTCACAGGCGGGTTGAGTCGCGTGGTGAAGGTCCGCTAGGTCCGGGTTCCACGCGGGCGAAGGTCGTCCTGACCCGGCAGGCCTCGCCCGCTGACTACGGGCTGACATCCATGGGGTTGTACTGTGCAGTCTAATCCGCCGGATTGTTGCCATGCAACCGACGCGGAGAGCGCGTCTCACGACGCTTGTCCGGCCGTCGCCCGGGTTCCGTGCTGCCCCGCAACAGCCTGAGGAATCTGCCCCGGAGGTTGACTTCATCCACTTCTTGACCTACGATATCTCGTGAGACATCTACAGACATTTGGATTCTCATCCTCAGTTCTCCTTATCCTCATCCTTTCCTCCCCTTTGACCGCGCAGACGACCTTCCAACGTACCTACGGCGGCGAGGGTTACGACAAAGCTTGGTCGGCGGCGCAGACCGCAGATGGCGGGTACGTCATCATCGGCTGCACTGATTCCTTCGGCGCCCGCGACGACGATGTCTGGCTCATCAAGACCGACGCCTCCGGCGATACCATGTGGACCCGAATCTTCGGCGGTCCGGCCGAAGACTGGGGCTACTCGGTGACGCAGACCGCAGACGGCGGGTACATCCTCGTCAGCCACACCCGGTCCTTCGGTGCAGGAGAATGGGACGTCTGGCTCATCAAGACCGACGCGTCGGGTGACACCATGTGGACCCGGACTTACGGCGGCGCGAACTACGACAGAGCCTATTCGGTGGCGCAGACCGCAGACGGCGGCTACGTCATCACCGGTCACACCAAGTCCTACGGCGCCGGCGGGGGTGACGTCTGGCTCATCAAGACTGGTGCCTCGGGCGACACGCTCTGGACCCGAACATTCGGCGGCACGGAAGACGACTACGGCAACTCGGTCCAGCAGACCACGGATGGCGGGTACGGCATCGCCGGCTACACCGGGTCCTTCGGCGCCGGCTGCTGGGACGTCTGGTTCATCAAGACCGACTTCTCGGGCGATACGATGTGGACCCGAACCTTCGGCGGCGAGTTGTGGGACGAAGGCCGCTCGGTGACGCAGACCGCAGAGGGCGGGTACGTAGTCACCGGGCGGACCCGTTCGTTCGGCGCTGGCGGCTTCGACGTCTGGCTCATCAAGACCGATGCCGCTGGCGATACGATATGGACCCGAACCTTCGGCGGCGGGGCTGACGACGACGGCTACTCGGTGGCGCAGACCACGGACGGTGGGTACGTCGTCGCCGGCTACACATGGTCTTTTGCCGTCGGCTGCTGGGATGTCTGGCTTATCAAAACCGACGCCTCTGGCGACGCGCTGTGGACCCGAACCTACGGTGGGATGCACTGGGACTTCGGCCGCTCGGTCCAACAGACCACGGATGGCGGCTACATCATCGCCGGCTACACCAAGTCCTTCGGCGCTGGCTATGCTGATGCCTATCTCATCAAGACCGACTCGGCCGGGAACGCCGCAGCAATCGCGGAGCCGGAACCGCCCGTCGCCCACAAGCTTGCCCCGGCCACCATCGTGCGCGCTGTGCTGCATCTGCAATCTGAAATCTACAATCGAGAATCTGAAATCCTCCTGTTGAATTCCGCCGGCCGCAAAGTCATGGACCTGCGCCCCGGCCCGAACGACATCCGGCATCTTGCTCCCGGGATATATTTCGTGCGTCACGCGTCGGGCATCCGCAAGGTCGTGGTCCAGCGATAGGGCGGAGGCATTGTGAGGGCACGCGTCGCGATTGGGCTGCTGTTGGTCCTGGTCGGCGCGACTGCTGGTGTGCCTTGGATGCCCGTGCTCGAAGCCGAAATCCCGTTGTATGACGATGAATACGACTGGCTTGACGAGTGCGAGGCGGCATGCGTGAATACGTGCGACGGGACCGTCTGGTTTGCCAATGGCTGGGGGAGTACCGTTGTCGTGTACGACCACGAGCAGAAGCGTCTGGTCGCGGAGGTGACTGTCGGGCAGGACCCGAAGGGCCTGCTCTACGACTCGGAGCTCGACCGGGTCTACTGCGCGAACACCGGGTATGTGTGGTGGAGTGACCGTACAGTCAGCATTGTCGATGCGACCGGGCGCCGGGTGACGGCAACGCTTGAGGTCGGAGCCGGACCGCGCTACATGTTCCTGCACCCGACCAGCCGCAAGCTGTATGTGTCCTGCATCTACGGGGCCGAGGTGGCGGTCATCGACACGCGCACCGAACTTGTCGTCGCGCACATCCCGGTCGACTCGTCCCCGGGGCGTCTCTGCTGGAACCCGTTGACCGACCGGCTGTACTGCCCGCACGACCGAATCACTGACTCGATGGTCACGGTCATCGACTGTACGGCAGACACCGCACTCGGCCGCATCCCGGTCGGAAGCCGGCCCGCTGAACTCTGTGTCTTCGGGCCGGCGAATCTCATCTACTGTGCGACTGCCGTCGGACTCCTGGTGATTGATGGAGTCACGGACTCGGTCGTCGGCCCGGTCGCGGGACTGCCGCGGATTGAGACCGTCGCGTCGGCTGATGCGTTTGGCAAGGTGTACGCGGGGTACGCGGATACGGTCGCGGCCATCGATGGAGCGACTCGCGTCGTGCTGTCAAGACAGCAGGTGCTCGGTCGGGTTGAACCGGACCCGCCCCTGGTTGCGCGCGTGCGGTTTCTCCCGGGTGCGGACCGGGTCTGCATCACCGGCTGGGACGAGGATTGGTTGTACTACGGCGGCGTTGCGCTGCTCGATTGTCGGGCTGACACGTTCACCTGCGAAGTCTCTGGGCCGGCCTGCGACCCCATTGTCTACGACAGCATGCGCCAGCGGCTCTACTGTCCGGATCCGTTCGACCCCGCGTTCCTGGTTCTGAACACGCGGACCGAACGGGCAAGCGACTGGGTGGCCGACCCGGCGGAAATCGACCCTTCCGGTATGCTGTTCGACCATCTGAGTGGACGCGTCTATTGCTACGGGGAGGAGTACGGCAGCTACCCTGCGTTTGACTGCCGGACGCTCCGTCCCGCCGGCTGGCCTTTGACTTCCTACTGCGTGCGCCGGCCGAGCTGGTGCATCGACCCGGTCAACAACCTCATCTTCCTGTCCGGTGAGGGCGGGCTGCACGTGCTTGATGGCCCGTCCGGAGAGTTGGTCAGGCAGGTGCCGGAGCGCTGGACGGATGCGCTTGCGTGGTGCGCCGATGACAGTCTCGTGTACACGAATTGCACCGCGCGGCTCGAAGCCCGGGACCCGGTTGACTTCCAGGTACGATTCGAGGTTGACGTGACCAGTCGTGTGTCCTGGATTGCTTCTGCCCCGGGTAGCGGGAGGATTGTGTGTGCCGGGAGCAACCGCGCGAGCGGTGAGCAACAGGTCGAGATTGTGGACATCTTCCGACGGGAAGTTGTGGGTACTTTCCCGCTCGGCGGGGAGCCGGTTGCGTTCGGGTACGATTCGCTTCGAGGCCTGATGTTCTGTGCCACGACCGGGGAAGACCGGCTGGAGGCGTTCGATTGCCGGAGCGTCGAGCACGTGGCTACGAGCCTGCTGCAGCAGCCGTGCCGGGAACTGCTCTGCGTGCCCTGGGCAGGACGCGTGTACCTGTCGGATGGCCGATTGCTCGTGCTCGACCCTGCTGACCTGCACGCGCGCGCAGTGTTCGAGTTCGAAGAGGAGGTCGGCCCGCTCTGCTACAGCCCGTCCAGCAGCCGGCTGTATTGCGGGGTCGGCGGGCAACTGGCAGGTGTCGACGTGCTGACCGGCAGCGTTGTCGGTGAGATTGACGTGGGGTCGGAACTTGAGGCCCTGGCGTGGTTCCCGGACAGCAACCGAATCGTGGCGCTCGACCTCTGGGACGAGTGCCTGTACGTGTTGCGTGATATGCTGTTGCCGCCCGCACGGCATGGAGTGGAGCAGGCAGGACCGAAGACGCGGCCGGCGACTCTTGTTCGTTCCATGCTCACTCTACCCGGCCGCGAACCCGCAGTCCTGCTTGACATCTCCGGTCGCGAAGTCTTGGACCTGCAGCCGGGCGAGAACGATGTCCGGCATCTGAGTCCGGGTGTGTACTTCGTGAGAGAAAAGGGTCCAAGGGGTCAGGGATTCGATGGTCCGAGTAGGAAGGTCGTCCTGACGCACTAGGCCGGGAACTGCTGTCTGGGGCCTGCGAACCCTTTGTCCGGAAGTTGCGTCATAATAGGTAACAGTTAATCGGGTAGCAGTCAGCGCAAGACCCGATTCTGCGTCTTACCACCTGAGACGGCGGCTTCGGCCGCCGTCTCATTTTCGGCGCTTGACAAGCCGGGGTGCGGGCCGAGTATTGAGCAGGCTTGTGCGTGTGATTTCTTCCCCGAATCCTGAGAGCGGTTTCTCGACCCGGCGCGGTTGCGTCATGGAGGGTGTGTGAGGTATTTGAGGTTGTTCGTTTTTGTGTCCGTGTTGCTGCTGGTGGTTGGTTGCCCGGGGCCCGAATCCGCGCCGGTGTCGAAGCGGGTGGTCGTGATGCCGGTGTTCACCGAGGCGGAGCTGGCCGGGGCCGAGCCTCTGTCCGTGGTGGCGGCGACGCCGACCGGTACGGTCGAGCGGGCGCGTGAGACGGACGAGGTTGCGGTGACGTTCGACGCGCCGATGGTGGAGCTGGGGGCGATTCCGGATACGGTTGGTTTCCCGCTGTTGCTGGAGCCGGACGTGCCGGGCACGTGTCACTGGCTGGGGACCCGGACCGTGGTGTTCCGGCCGGATACGTCGTTGCCGGTGGCGACCGGTTTCACGGTGCGGGTGCCGCGCGGGGTGAGGTCGGTCGAGGGGCGGATGCTGAAGCGGGAGTACGCGTTCGAGTTCTCGACCGTGCGGCCGAAGCTGGAGAACTCGGACCCGTACAGCCGGGCGAAGTTCGTGGAGCTGGACCGGTGGATTTACCTGAAGTTCAACGTGCCGATGGACCCGAAGCGGGCCGCGCGTTCCATCAAACTGGTGGAGCGCGGGGGCGTGCAGCGGGGGTTCCGGCTGATTCATCCGCGACCGGGTCGGACGGTGAACCGGTGGTGGTTCCGGGAGAAGGATTCGGCGAAGGTGCTGGTGTTGATTCCGCGCGGACGGCTGCGGATTGAGACCGAGTACCGGGTGGTGCTGGAGCAGGGGTTGTTGGCCCGGGTGGGAGACCTTGGCCTGGAGCAGGAGCGTGAGTTCACGTTCCGGACGTTCAACCGGTTCCGGCTGGAGGGCATCAATGATGCCGAGAGACATCATCCGGAGGATGCGCTGGAGTTCGTGTTCTCGAACCCGGTGCCGTATGCGAACCTGGCGAGGGGTATCCGATTCACGCCCGAGGTGAAGATTTCGGCCCGGTATATGGAGTGGAGTCACGGTTCACGTGAACCCCGGCTGTCGCTGCCCCTGGCCCCGGAGACGGGCTATCGGGTGGAGTTCTCGCGGTGGTTGAAGGATGAGTTCGGGAACCGGCTGGGCCGCGACATGACAAGGGAGTTCCGCACGGTGTCGTACCGGCCCCGGTTCGGGATGCCGGGAGGACGCGGAATTGTGGAGTCGGGCGGGACCCTGCTGCACCCGGTGTGGATGGTGAACATCGACAGCCTGCAGGTGCGGATGCGGCGTCTGGACCGGTCCGAGGTGATCGGGTTCTGGCGCAGCGCGTACGACTGGGATTCGGAGTCGGACCGCAAGCCGTGGAAGCG
The DNA here is from genome assembly GCA_965371675.1 of uncultured bacterium. Taxonomy (GTDB): domain Bacteria; phylum Hydrothermota; class Tepidihabitantia; order Tepidihabitantales; family Tepidihabitantaceae; genus DSBX01. Next base: position 7,101 of record CBDUZK010000061.1, read on the forward strand.
CGGGGGGTTCTTCACGCATTCGCGGACGTGGCGTCCGGAGCCGGCGCACAATCAGCGCCGGACCCTGCCGATGCGCCTGGAGCCGGGGCTCGGTGGGCGCGGTTCGGGTTTCCTGTTTTGTGAGCTGGACGGCGGGTTGCAGGTGTCGAAGTGGGACCGGTGTCGGCGGGCGTTGCTGCAGGTGACACCGTACGGCCTGACCGCGAAGTTCTCGCCGGAGAACGGGCTGGGGTATGTGACGCGATTGAGCGACGCGGCGCCCGCGACCGGGGTGCGCGTGCAGTTGCGCGGGGACGACAACAAGGTGCTCTGGAAGGGCGCGACCGATGAGCAGGGTTTTGTGCGCCTGCCGGGCTGGCGGAACCTGAACGTGAAGGGCCGGAACGAGTGGCAGAGCCCGCGGGTGTGGATGTTCGTCGACGGGCCGGACGGCGAGGCGTTCGTGCATTCGGAGTGGGGCACGGGAATCAGCCCGTACGAGTTCGGTATCAGCTACGACTGGTACCCGGACCCGGACAAGCCGCGGGCGTTCCTGTTCACGGAGAAGGGGCTGTACCGGGCCGGGGATACGGTCCGCATCAAGGGGATGGTGCGGACGAAGCGGCTCGGGCGCTGGCGGGTCCCGGCCCGGCGTGGCGGCCGGGTGCGGATCACCGACCCGCGCGGCGAAGTCGTCCTGAAGCGCGAGCGGCGCCTGTCCGAGACAGGCAGTTTCGACCTGGTGGTGCCGTTGAAGGTGGATGCGGTTTCGGGCTATTACTCGATAAGGTACGCGCTGGGCGACGATGAGTTCCACGGGTCGTTCCGGGTGGAGGCGTACCGGCCGGCGGAGTTCGAGGTCGAGGTGACCGCACAGCAGGAGGAGTATGTCGCGGGCGACCGGCTGGAAGCGCTGGTCGAGGGGCGATACCTGTTCGGTGCCCCGATGAGCGACGACCGGGTGCGCTGGTCGGTGTCGTTGGCCCCGGCGTGGCACAAGCCGCCCGGGCACCAGGGCTATTGGTGGGGCCCGTCGATGGACGAGGGCGCGGACAGCTACCGGCAGGTGGCGTCGGGTGAGGGCCGGTTGGACTCGGACGGGCACCTTGCGGTGCAGGCCGCGCTTGACCTCGGCTCCGGTCTGCGGACGTGCCGCGTCAACTGCGAGGCCACAGTCACCGCGCGCAACGAGCGGAGCATCTCGGGCCGGGAGTCGTGGCTGGTGCACCGGGGCGAGGTGTATGTCGGCGTGAAGCGGACCGAGGGGTTCATCGAGGTCAAGGACTCAATCGGGTTCGATATCATCACGACCCGGCCGGACGGCGGGATGGAGTCCGGGCAGAACGTCGCGGTCACAATGTTCCGGCGGACCTGGAAGTCGGTGCGCAAGGCGCAGACCGGGGGCCGCTACTCGTGGGTGAGCGAGCGGCATGACGAGAAGGTGTCCGGGTTCCGCGTGCGCACGGGCGAGGAGCCGGTGCGGCGCTGGTTCAAGCCGGCCAAGCCCGGGTACTACTGGCTCAAGGCCGAGACCCGGGACCGGCGGCGCAACCCGGTGCGGACCGACTGTTCGTTCTGGGTCGCGGGCAGCGGGAGCGCGTCGTGGATGATGCGCGACGACGACATGATTGAACTGGTGCGGGACCGGGATTCGTACGAACCGGGCGACACCGCGCGGATACTGGTCAAGTCGCCGTGGACCGGGGTGCAGGCACTGGTCACAATCGAGCGCGAGTTCGTCATCGACAAGTTCACCACGACGATTGCAGGCAACGCGGAACTGGTCAGGATACCGATTACCGCGGATTACCTGCCCAACGTGTTCGTGTCCGTGATCCTGCTCAAGGGTCGGACCACCGAAGCCGGGTTCGGGGACCAGGGTGAGGACCTGGGCAAGCCCGGATTCAAGATCGGCTACGTGGAGTTGCCGGTCGACCCCGGGTCGAAGCAGCTCGCGGTCGAAGTGTCCACGAGCCGGGAGGAGTACGAGCCGGGCGATTCGGTCGGAATCGACCTGCGGGTGACCGGGCCGGACGGAGACCCGGTGCGGGCCGAAGTGACCCTCGCGGTCGTGGACCTCGGGGTGTTGAAGCTGACCGGGTTTGTGACCCCGGACCCGTTCGGAGTGTTTTACCGGTCGCGGCCACTTTCGGTCTCGACGGTGGAGTCACGCCTGCACGTCATCGGACGGCGCGACTACGGGCTGAAGGGCGCGAATGCGGGCGGCGACGGGGCCGAGTTCGCTGAGAGTGCCAGGTCGGGTGCGGAGTTCGGCGGGCGGTTCCGCGACAAGTTCCTCGAGACCGCGTTGTGGCTGCCGTCGGTGCGGACCGACGCGCAGGGTCGGGCCCGGGCGAGCCTGCAATTGCCCGACAACCTGACGACCTGGAAGGTCATCGCGGTGGCGGCGACCGCGGAGCGGTTCGGCTCGGGTGAGCACCAGTTCCGCGCGAACAAGCGGTTGCTGCTCCAACCGTCGCTGCCGAGATTCATGCGGCCGGGCGACGAGTTCCGGGCCGGGGTGATGGTGCACAACCGCGCGGATAGCGAGTTGGAGGTCACGGTCAAAGCCCGGGTCGCCGACGGGGTGCGGTTGACCGGCGAGCAGACGTACGAAGTCAAGGTCGAACCGGGGCGGCCGGTCGAGGTGCTGTTTGACTACCGGTGCACGGGCGGCGCGAGCGCGGAACTGCGGTTCACGGCAGGGTCCGGGCAGTTGCAGGACGGGTTGAAGCTGGTCCTGCCGGTGTTGAACCCGCCGCTGACCGAGGCGGTGGCGGTCTACGAGCAGACCACGGATTCGCTGACCAGCCAGTGGGTGACCGCACCGGCGGACGTGTTCGCGGGCGTCGGCGGACTGGAAATCACGGTCGCCTCGTCCGGGCTGAGCGGGCTGGAACGCGGGATTGAGTACCTGCGGACCTACCCGTACGAATGCCTGGAGCAGCGACTCAGCAAGGTCATGCCGTTCATCGTGGGTGAGGAACTGATCAACCGGTTCGGGCTGTCCGACCTGAAAGGCCGCGAGCTGCGGGCGTTCGTGCGGGGCGAACTGGCGAAGGTGCCTGCATACCAGGACCGGTCCGGTGGATTCCACCTGTGGAAGAGTCGGGACTACTGGTACAAGCCGTCGCCCTACGTCTCGGCCTACTGCATGTACGTGCTGGCCCGGGCTCGCGACGCCGGGTACAAGACGGACAAGCGTGTAACCGATTTGGGTGCGGCATACCTGAGGAACTGGTTGAGCTACGTGAAGATCGGGGACGACTGGCCGTATTCGGTCAATGAGTTCCTGACCACGCGGGCCCTGTTCGTGTACGCGCTCGCGCTCTGGGGTGGAGAAGTCGAAGCGGACGTCGCCATCCTGATGGACCGGCTCGACCAGATGTCGGTGTTCGGCAAGGCTTGCCTGCTCAAGGCGATTGCCGTCGCGCCGCAGATGGGCCGGGCCGGGCATTACGAGGAGCGTATCGTCCAGGCCCTGAACAACAAGATCAAGCTCGCACCCACGACCGCGCACTACGAGGAGGCAGTTGAAGGCGGCTGGACGTATCATTCCAATGTGCGGACCACCGCGGCCGTGCTTCAGGCCCTGCTTGCGACGCGCGGCGAGGTCGAGTTTGCCGAGAAGGCGGTCAAGTGGCTGGTGACCGAGCGCCGGTCCGGCCGGTGGCGGACGACACAGGAGAACGTCTACGTGTTCGACGCCCTGGCCACGTTCTACCGGGTGTACGAGAAGGTCAGGCCCGACTTCACGGTTACGGTTCGGATGGAGGGCAAGCGAATCCTGAGCGAAGCGTTTGCGGGCCGGAGCCTTGAGTCCCGACGCCGGTTCCTGCCAATGGCCGAACTGGTTCCCGGGGAGCGGCAGCAGGTCGAGATCCGCAAGGCGGGACCGGGCCGGCTCTACTACGGGATGCGGCTGACCTATGCGCCGCGCGGCAAGCTGAAGCCGAGGAACGAAGGTATCCGGGTGGAGAAGACGATCCGACCGGCCGAAGGACGCGGCACCGGGTACGAACGCGGCAGGACCTACCTTGTGACTGTCAGCGTGCATACGCCGCAGGAACGGTTGTACGTGGTTGTCGACGACCCGGTGCCGGCCGGGTTCGAGATCGTGAACACGTCCTTCGCGACCGAGAGTCGGGAGCAGCGACAGACCCTGGGCGCGGCCCGCCGGGAGGACAAGCGGCCGGGCTGGTGGGGGAGCTTCGACCACGAAGACATCCGGGACGACCGGTATCTGTTGTTCGCCACGTCGCTGCGCCGGGGTACGCATACCAGGACGTACATGATCAAGGCATTGACACCGGGCCGGTTCCTGATGCCCCCGGTCAGGGCCGAGGAGATGTACACGCCCGAGGTGTTCGGGTATTCGGACCAGCAGTTGATTGAGGTCCGCTAGCCGCCGTGCGACGCGCGGTCGGGCGGCTCGGGTTCGCAATCGGGGTCAGCTTGCCGTCCGGTGTCGCGGTCGTCCTGCTGGCCTGGTTCCTGTGGCCGGTGCCGGCCGGGTCGCTGCGCGGCACCGGGTGCCAGTCGCTGACCATTACCGACCGGAGCGGCCGGGAACTGCGCGAAGTGCTGTCGTCCCGGTCCGGGGTGGCGCACTGGGTCGCGCTCGAGGAGATCGAACCACAGGTGCGGGCCGCGGTGCTGGCAGCCGAGGACCGGCGTTTCTTCCGGCATCCGGGTATCGACCTGCTCGCGCTGGCGCGGGCCGCGGTCAGCAACGCTCGCGCCCGGCGGGTCGTGTCCGGCGCTTCGACCATCACCCAGCAACTGGTGCGCAGCCTGTATCCGGGCGCGAGCCGTTCGGCCGCGGTGAAGCTGGCCGAGGCGCTGGTAGCACTGCGAATCGAGCGGCATCGGTCCAAGGCCGACATCCTCGAAGCGTACCAGAATCGCGTACCGTTCGGCAACCGGACCATTGGAAT
>CBDUZK010000062.1:0-11932 GCA_965371675.1 uncultured bacterium
TTGTCCTGGTTGCGGATTGCCGAAAACGCGAGTGTCGCGGCGAGTTGGGCCGACTGCTCCAGCTTGAACTGCCGGCGCGTGCCGAACCGGCTCGACCCGGAAGCGTCCACCACCAGCATAACAACCAGCTCGCGTTCCTCCGCGAACTTCTTGACGAACGGGTGGTAGCCCGCGCCCTTCGACAGCCCGTACCGGGCTGTCACCTTCCAGTCAATGGTACGGACGTCGTCGCCCGGCAGGTACTCCCGCAGGTCCAGGAACTCGATGCCGCGACCCTTGAAGCTCGACTTGTAGTCGCCCGAGAACAGCGTGTTCACGAGCCGCCGGGTCCGGATTTCAATCTGCCGGATCTTCGCCCGGGCCGCTTGCTTCCGGGCGTCGGTTTCAGTTCGACCCATCAGGGCGCTATGGAACTTCGACCCGCTCCAGGACGCGCTTGACGATATCGTCGGTGCTCAGCTCCTCGGCTTCGGCTTCGTAGCTGAGGATAATCCGGTGCCGCAGGATATCCGGCGCCAGTTCTTTGATGTCCTCCGGGATGACGAACCCGCGCCGCCGCAGGAACGCCATCGCCCGGGCCGCGGTCACCAGGTAAATCGAAGCCCGCGGCGAAGCGCCGTACCGGATCAGCGGTTCGAGGTCGTCCAGTCCGTGGTCCTTCGGGAACCGGGTGGCGAACACGATATCCAGGATGTAGTCCTTGAGCTTGTCATCGACGTAAATCCGGTTGCACAGGTCCCGCGCGCGGACGATTGCGGCCGCGTCGACCGCCGGGCTCGCTTCGGGCTCGACCCCGGTCGTCATCCGGTCGACAATCAGCTTCTCCTCCTCCTTGCTCGGGTAGTCAACCCGCAGCTTCAAGAGAAACCGGTCGGTCTGGGCCTCGGGCAGCGGGTAAGTGCCCTCCTGCTCAATCGGGTTCTGGGTCGCCATCACCAAGAACGGGTCGTCAAGCCGGAACGTCTCTTCGCCGATGGTAACCTGCCGCTCCTGCATCGCTTCCAGCAACGCGCTCTGCACCTTGGGCGGCGCGCGGTTGATTTCGTCCGCCAGCACCAGGTTCGCGAATACCGGTCCCTTGTGGGCGGTAAACTCCCCGGTCTGCTGGTTGAATATCTGGGTGCCGACGATGTCGGCCGGCAGCAGGTCGGGCGTGAACTGGATCCGGGCGAACTTCGCCCGAATCGCCCGGGCCAGCGTCTTGACCGCGTACGTCTTCGCCAGGCCCGGCACACCCTCGATCAGGACGTGCCCGTTGGCCAGCAGCCCGATCAACAGCCGGTCGACCAGGTACTTCTGGCCGACAATCACCTTGCCGACCTCGCTGGTGATGGTCTGGACGAAGATGCTCTCGCGCTCGATCTCTTCGTGGACCTTCTTGATGTCGTCTCTCAACATCTCTTCCATATGCAGTTGCTCCCTTCGCGCCTGGTTTCGGTCACACGGCGGATACCGTACACCAGTGCGTTATCTCTATGAGACTCCATAACCTCGGGCTACGTTGCTCCGAACTGCGGGCTGATTGAAACCGGACTGCGACTAATCCGAACCGCCGCTGCCCTGCTCAAACAGCTCGAAAAGGTAGCCAAGCCGCTCCAGCGCATCCTCATGCTTCTCCAGCAGTTCGATATTGTGCTTCGGCACCAGGTTAATCAGCGCGTCTTCGTCAGCCCCGGCTGACTCCTCCTGTCCGAATATGGCCGATATCAGGCCTCCGAACGCATCTTCGAGAATCGCGGCTGCCGTGACCGTCACCTGCAGCATCGTCGCCCGGAAATGCGGCCAGTCGGTACCGCCCCGACGCAGCTCGGCCTGCACCGCCGGCACGCTGCCCAGGCCGTCAGTCAGTACGAATATGTCCGACAGCTCCTCAAGCTCCAGATTGTCGGAATCCCGCTCCATCCACCCGGACGCGCTCATCACCTGCGGCAGGACATCGAAGAACCGGAGCAGTTCGGCCTCGTTCATCGGGTCGAACGCCTCGGCCGGCACATCGCCCAGCCAGGTATGCACCGGCGGCCGCGCCGCACGAGGGCCACATGCCGGCAGGAGGGTAAGCAGCAGCAGGACCCCTATTGTCGCCGGGTTTCTCATGTCGCTGTCTTGCTGATCACTGACAGTTATGCCACATACAGACGGTGTCGTCCTGTGAAAGCTACGGAGCAGGGCGAAGCCTGCTCCGTGCTGGTGTCAGTGTTGAAATCAGTTCCCGCCCAGGGCGCCGAGTGCATCCATATGCTGCATGACCATCTTCTTGTTCTCTTCCGGCACTTTGCCGCAGAACTCCTTGCCTTTCTCGAGCTCAGCCTGCATCTTCTCCGCCTCTTCGCCTTCTCCACCCATGCTCTCAGCCATGGCAGTGGCCATGTCCAGCCCTACCGCTGCGGTCGCGGACATCACCTTGTACATCGTGGCCTGGAAGACCTTCCAGCTCATGTCGGTCTTCTTCATGGCTTCTTCAACGCCCGGGACCGCCCTCATCCCCATGACAGCACGGGCGATGACGTCGGAAATATCGTCGTCTTCCTTCTCTTCCGGTGCGTAGTCGGCCGCGTGCAGGGCTGCGCCAACACCCGGCAGCACCGCGAGGAACGCGTCCATCTCGGCCTGGGTCAGGGTCTCAAACGCAGCTGCCGGCAGCGGACCGTACCCGACCGGCTTGCTCTGCTCCGTCAGGTCGGCCTCGGACCTCTGCTGCTCCGGGTTGGGAACGCCGCAGAATACACCTGCAACGACCGCGAACATCACAACGAACGTCAGTACTCTCATACGTACTCCTTTCGGTTTGCGCGACAGAATAGGCGACGACCGGACGCTGTCAACCCTGCATGTCGGACCGAGCCGCAACCGGCTCAGTATTCCTCCAGCCTGATGAAGCAGTGAAAGGAAACCACCGTATCCGGGCCGTACTCATCCATGCAGGTGGCGTACTGTTCCGCGCAGCCTTCAATGTCCTCCACATACGCCTCCAGCCTGCTGAGCACACGGCCGGACTCGGCCCGCAACCACTGTCCCAACCGATCCAGTACTATCTCGGCTTTTGCCTTTTCTGGGGCGTAACATACCCGGTCCCGCTCATGGAAACCCTGGACCAGTTCCTTCAGCTCTTCGGCCGCTTCGAGCATATCGACAACCCCTTTGTGGTGGCATTGCAACTGCTGAAGGCAACCCCGGGCATACCCGATGTAACGGTCACAGTCGTCGGCCATGGGGATAATGAACCCTGTACAGAAAGGACTGTAGAGATAAAGAGGCCACGTAAGCAGTACATCTCCAGATGCTCGTTCTGTAGTCACATCAGCAAGCAGTTGCCGGATTTCGACCAGTATTGCGCGGGCCTTCTCGACCGCCTGCTGCGCGCTATGCAGGTTCCTCCGGGCCTTGTCGAGATACAGCCATATCTGGGTCAGGCCAACAACCTTCACGCCCGCCACGTCCAGCGGCCGGATGATCAGGCCATCACGCGCCTCGGTGATGCGCAACTCGCACCCCTCCGGCACCTGCACCTTCACGTGCTTCGGCGCCCGGGTCAGCTCAACCAGGAACTCCTTGCCCCGGGCCTCGACCCGGCCGACGCCGAACCCGAAGCCTTCAATCCGTGCTTTGATATCCGCTTTCATCAACGCAGCATAAACCCGCTAGCCTCCGGGTCAAACATCAACGGTCAGGGTTGGACAACCAGTTTGGCCGTCGCGGTGCCGGGTGCGAAATAGATGCCGGGTGCCAACCCGGACACGTCGTTCGGGCCGGGCTTGAGCCGGGCTACTACGCGACCGGTCGGGTCGAACAGGGTCACCGCGCGACCGCCCGAAACCCGGACGCTCCGGCCAGCCGGGTTGGGCACGAGGCGCGCGACCGGAACTGGCCCGACAACAGGACTGCAAGCAGTAGCATCTCAAACGTGGTATCCTCCGTTCTAATATCGGCCCCGAATCTTCGCCTGTCAACCCCGCTGCGCGGCCCGGGTTCACAAGGCTCGCTTTTTCGCCCGCCAGCCCTTTCCCGGGGTCCAGGCTTGGGCGAAAGCCCGACCGTCACGGGCAGCCTCGACCGGCGGCAGCAGGAAATCGCGCAACCCCGGCACCAGTTCCGACAAGTCGGGCGCGGTCCCGTCAATCCGGCTCTTGCGCACAAACGCGCGCCACTGGGCGCGTTTCGGCAACGACTCGACCAGGACATCACTCAGAGCTTCGGGCACACCTGACGGGTACGGCGTGTCGCGTCGGTCGAATGTCGCCCGAATCGAGCGGACCAGGGTCGCACCATCGAACTCGTACGTCCAACTCAGAAACGCCATGTCGTAGAAGTCTTTCATCCGGCTGGTGGCCAGTCCTTTCTCGACGAGTATCTGGAGCTTCTCGGCAACAACACTGTAGCGGGAATACGTACGCAGACGCGGAGCCGGCATGTCCAGGAGCGGTGGCAGAACCGCAAGCACTGGTGCCGGCACCACACGGTCCCCGGTCCCGATGTCAACCTGCAGCGGAATCACCGCCCGGGCCAACTCGGCCTCCATGGTAACGCGAACGCCCGCATACCCCTGGCCGGCCCGGATACGCTCCCCGGCTACCGTGGCGACGCGGAAAGCCAGTCCGTCCGGCTCAACCGGCACCGTGCAGAGCGCACGAAAAACACGCTCCATCTCAGCAACCGTCACGTCTCCGAATCCCAGCAGGTCTACGTCCCGAGTGGTCCGGTGCGGTTTCTCCGCCCAGATGGTGAAGAGCATTGCCCCTTTCAGCACGAAACGGTCCCGCCACTCGGAACGGCTCAGACGGTAAAGCAGACGCTCAATCCCATACCTCAGCAACACATCCTGAAAGTCCTCCTGCCGACGGTCCGCCAGCACTCTGAGCCGGTCTCGGACCGAACTCGCAAGAGCCGACGGGGCCGGCCGCTTCATACCAGCGACTCAAGATAGGGTTGCATCACATTGGCCATACGGCACTGCCGTGCCAGCCGGGTAACGTCGTCCATCCTGAATTTCCGCTCGCGCCACCCCTCGCGCAGTGCCTCCAGCGCCACATCAAGCCCGATCTTGTTGCGGTAGCGGAAACAGTCAACCACCGTCTTGGCAACCGAGTACACGCGTAGCTCCACGCCCTCCACCCGGTGCTGTTCGATGCCCTCATGGAAAGCGGGGCCGGAGAACTTCACGGCATGTATCCTCGCCACCTGTCGCCGGGGAGGCTTGTCCGTATCTCGCTCGAAGGCCATCCACACTTCGGGCGACCGTTGGGTTGTCAGTCGATGGAACACCAGCGCGGAAATCAGGCATACCACACCCCGTGGCGCCAGTCGCTGCGCCAACACCAGACTATGCTTCTCGGTGATGTCGGCTCCTTGCCACCGATACAGCCCGCGGTCGACGCGCTCCATCCAGCCCGCAGCCAGCAGTTCCTGCTGCCGTCGCGGGTACACGCCCAGTTCTGCGAGCTGGCCGGCGGAAAGAAGCCAGCCCCGGGTCCGGAAGGCTGCTGCCAGCTTCTTTCGGTCAATCGTCTTCACAGCCGTCATCGCACCCACTGTATCAAACTTTCCCTTTTTGTCAACAAACAGGGAAGCTTCCATACGCCGGGCGGGTGTTCTCTCTTGCCCGGAAACCGGGGTAGGACTACAAGGGCTCGAAGAGACGGAAAAAGAAAGGGGAGACGTTGCGCGGCTTCAGGCCCGGTGTATTCCTGCCGCGCTCCGATGTAGCGCCTGCATCAACGCAACATAGACCCGCAAGCGTCCGGGTCAAGCGCGAGTCCGGCGGCTTCATGGTCGCTTCGATCGCTTCGGGCAACCGACACTCGGACATGTCGAGCACAGGAACCACGAAGGGTACACGTCCGGCATATCCCCGGCCTGCCTTGCCTCCCTCATTATCTGCACGCCTTCGGTGATCCGTTCGATGTCTTTGGGCCGGATTCGGACGTCGAACACCCGGTCCGGGTACAGGACGTACCCGTGTGTAGGCCGCTTCCCGAACTCGGCTTCGACCAGCAACGCCTGGGCGGTCAACTGCATCCGGTCCGAATCGTACAACTTCCTCGGCCTGCGGCCTGACTTCACTTCGACCGGTATGTAGTCCGGCCCCTGCCTCACGACGTAATCTGGCACCCCGGACAGGTGAAAGTCGGGCGCCTGCAGCACCCGCCAGCCAGGCCCTTTCGTGCCGCAGTAAACCACGTCGCCTTCGGGCATCCCGGGCGGCTTCCGGCCGAGCGAGCGACCCGAGACCAGCCACAACAATACACAGATGGCTGCGAGAATCAGGAACGCGTACGCAAACAGCATCAGACCCCGACAAACAGGCTGATTGCGGCCGCAATGCCCAGGACAACCGCGCCGGCAAGCAACAGCCATCTCCAACGTCGGGTCGGGCTGTCCGGCCTCCCGGTAACCAGCCGCTCGTGGTATGCTGTCCCGGCGCTCATCCTCGCTACCTGTCCCGGCCCGACGCCGTGGGAACGCTTGAACCACCAGGAATAGGGACAGTAGAAGTAGTCGTGCACCTCGGACGCGGTGATTGTGATTCCGGCCAGCTCGGCTTCAGACCCGTGGGGTTCCTGCCGCGCCCGAGATCTCTCTTTTCTCACGGGCCCAGCCCAGAACGCCACGGCGGCGCATCAAGATGTCTTAGCGCGTACATGAACCGGTCGGAGACGGCGTGGTTGACGAGTGCTTGAGCCTTGCGAACTGGTCACAACTTGTGACCAGTTGCTCGTTCCCACCATGCTATGTCTCCGATGCCTCGCGTTCCTTCACCAGCGGCGCGAACACGCCGTACATCTTCTCGACATGCTCGCGCAGCCACTTGTGCTGCTCCGGCCACTTCTCGCGCTCGCGCATGTCGGCCTTCTTCACGAAGTACACTCGATAGTAGCCGCCGGTGTACGTCTCTTTGTCCCAGACAAGTGAAGCGCCAAAGGCCTTTTCGATTGCCTCCTTGCGCTCCTCGAACCAGGCAAACGTGGGACCCGGGTCGTTCATCGTTGTGCCCAACTCGACGCGCAGTTCGGGCGAGTTCCCCGACACGCCCTGCGAGAACATCGACGCTACAGAGTATACGTGCGTCGTCTTGATCCCGAGCGGTTGCACAATGCTGTTCTTGGGCTTCGGTGGCCCACACGGAACCTTGCTGTCGGCCATGAACTCGGTGTATTGCGTCCAGTACTCGAACTGAAGCGACTGGTGCTCGGTCGGCCCCCGCCGTCCGGTCTTCCGCATCGACCTGGTCCAGTCATTGGGTTTGGACACGACATTGAACTTCGGGGCAGTCTTCGACTTGCCGATGCGCCACAACTCGACTTCAAGCCCGAAGAACGAGAACCTGTCCTCGGTTATGTCGTTCAACCAGTCCAGGGCCGCCCGGTGCTCCTCGGTGAACCGCTCCGCGACCCAGATGATGGCGACAGTATCCAGGCCTGCCGCATAGGTCATAAGCTGACCGAGGTGGGTGTGGTCGGTACGCTCAAGCTGGTTCTCAATCAGCACCCACGAATCCTTGTACGCATCCCGGCACAGGATGTCGGCACGGAACGGCCCGACTTCCTTCTCCTGCGCCTCCAGTTCAAGGTACATCCCGACTGTCTCGCCCAGGAGCTTCAGATTCTCCTCCTGCGCCAGCCACGGTGTAAAATCCTCCGCCTCGTTCTTCCACACCTCCCGCAGCTTCACTTCTTTCAACTTGCCCAGGTCAGCCATCACTTACCTTTTTGCCTTCCTGAGTTCGTCCAAGATCACCCAATCGCCCTTGTGCCTGAAACGCCAACACCGCCAACCATTGACTGGGTGGCCCAGAACGGCGCTGGCTGCGAATGACGGCGACGTAAACTTCTTCGCACGCAGCGCAATCCCTCCAGCACCCTTGGCGGAGAAGCGAATCGTTCCGTCCTGACGGACATTGGCGATGTAACGTTTCCCTTTGTGTTCAAGTCTTATGGCAAACTTCTTGCTTACGTACGGCGCCAGCGCGGCCGCCCCTTTCTTCCCGCTGGTTCTTTGCGGTTTCCTCCTGCGCGGGCGCACCGGCTTGTCTCGAAGCCCGAGCATGCTCTCGGTTTTCTTCCGGTTCCGGGCATCAATGCTTTCCTTCAGGGCCGGCTTGAGCGACGGTATCTTGCTGCCCTGGATGCTGTTGCCCTTCGGCCTGGCGATACGGATTGTCATCGCCTCAAGGTCCTTCAAGTGCGCGTCTTTGCGCACCAGAAATAAGCTGAACGTATCCCACTTGCCGGCATGCCGGTCGTGGAGGTGATGCTTGATGCGGTTCTTCAGGTTTGTGGCCAGGCCGACGTAGTACAACGTTTTCTTCCGGTAGAGCGCATAGATTCCGGGCTTCTTGCCGGCCAGCTCGGTGATCTGCTTCGAGTAGTCGGCGAAGACCTCGCCGGAGATACCCTCAAGGCGTCCGGTAACCAGCCTGTCGATTGTCTTCCTGGAAGCGCGCCGTTTCATGGGCAACCCTCCGTGATTCTACAAACAGCAGCAATACAACGGCTTGCCGTCACCATCATGTGCCCAAGATAGTGCTCTGGGCTGACGTGTCAAGCGGGCGAGCGGGGAACAGACACCTCTCGCCGTATCTGTGTTGTGCCCTCCGAGAGCGTTTCCCGCTCGTTCTGTTCTGCCACGGTGTTCATCCGTGTTTATCCGTGGTTTTCCTTCTTGGGGCGGCCCTGCGTTGAAGCGGGCGGGGCGCTGTCGCCCCGCCTAGAGCCAGAGCCTGACCCCGACCTTGCCTGCCCCGGCGATGTAGGGCGCGGGCAGCAGGTAGAGCCCGAGCGCGGGCTCGATGAAGAAATCCAGTGGCAGGTCGTTCGGGATGAACGCGGTCCCGACCTTGGCGAACACGCCGATATGCACCGGCGTGCTGTGCCGGTGTGCGCCCCAGTAATGCACCCCGGCGGACACGCCCGCGCCGTAATAGAACGGCCACTTTCCCGGCAGCTCGGACTTCAGCAGCCGGGGCCAGAACTCGAAATCATGGATGGCGAACGCGATATCGGCGGTCGGCCCGCGCCAGTAAATGTAGCCCAGCCCGACCGTCGCGTCCACCGCCATCTTCTCGCTCATCCAGGCCTTGAAACACACCCCGCTCACCGCGCCCGACGCGAGCCCGATGCCGAATCCCTGTTCGCCCGACCCGGCCAGCGCGGCCCCGGCCAGACACATGACTACCACTGCAACAGCCATCGTTCTCATCACAACTCCTTTCCTGTTTACCGCAGCCCGACAGATCAGACGCCTGTCTCAATCGTCCGATCGCCGCTCATGTCACCAAGATACCGCACCAGTCCAAGGTGTCAAGGAACTGGCTCTTGCGGCCTCGAATCATCAGGAATGCTCCGGGCTCATCTACCGATAAGTCAAGCATAAGTCAAGTTATTGGTCAAGTGGGTTGCGGGAGTTGCTCCTGGTAACTCCAAACGGCTTCTCCTGGAAGACGTTCTTGTCCCTGCACGTAGTCAGCGGCCGGGCAGAGTTCCGCCGAGGAACTCTCAAACGCGTTCTACACGTACTAGAACCGGTCCACGCTGTACTCGGTGTACTTGATTTCCCCCGAAACTATGATGTCCCACCAGTCCGGCTTTCCGGGCGGCGGCACCATGCGCGACAGCCCGTTGCACCAGCACCTGATTTCGTAGGTGGTCGGGTTGTCGGGCTCGTTCTTGGCCCCGATGTCAATCTCCCACACCCATTTGTAGTATGGCGGGGAGCTGTCCTTCCTCGGCGGGAGCGGAAACAATACGAAGCTGCCCTTGCTGGACCGGAAATCGTAGTACATGTCGGACGAATCGCTGTACGGCGACAGCGCGTTCGGGTCCAGTCTGCGATCAAGGTCCATCCAGTACACGGTGAGCGAGAACTCGGCGTGGCACTCCTTGTCCGCGCCCGGGGCCTTCAACTGGTACGAAGTGTTCGAAGGAGACAGGGTAGCCATGCTCGAAGCCTCGCCATTCTTGTCGCACTCGGTACACTTGCAGTCGAAATCGAGATACACCGCCCCGGACAGCACCAGCGCCAAGAACCCGAGCTTCACCCATTCCTTCCAGTCCTGCTTCCACCTCATCTTAGCCTCCTCACGTTATGCAGACAGCCTTGCAGGTTTCCACGTCATTGCCGGTGCACGACCAGGAACTCCTTACCCCATGCCTCGACCCGGCCAACCCCGAACCCGAAGCCCTCAAGCCATCATGCTCTGATATCCGATTCCGCAAACACAGCATAGACCGGTAAACCTTCGGGTCAAACCGTCAGCGACCGGTAACGACGCCGCCTTACTTCCTCTTTCGCGCAGAAAAGCGGGCGGAGCGCTGTCGCCCCGCCCGCTGTGTTTGTGCGTCCGGTGTCCTTACGGGCCGGCCGGGGCGCTGATGCCGAAGACCTGGTTCCGGATCGTCGCCAGCACCGCCAGGCTCAGGCCGCGGGCGACCCACTTGGCCACCAGGATCGCGGCTTCGAGCACTGCCGTCTCGCCGGAGATTCGCTGGGACAGCTTCCACACCTGACGACCGAAGGCGAGGTAGAACGGGTACAGGATGACCGAAACCCCGGCCGAGTTCAGCACCTGTCGCACTTCTCCTTCCATCGCGTACATGTCATCGAAGCTGCCCTGGATCCGGGCGACCACCTCGGGCTTCTTCAGCATCCGCTCCATCTGCGGCGTGCTGCCCTGCGGGAGCTTACCCTCGGCGTCTCGTTCGAACCGCGCGGACCACTTCGCGTACCGGTAGGAACCATCGGGAGGTACAGTAGCCATGGTTCACCTCCTCACGGACCGGCCGGAGCGCCGATGTTGAACACCTGGGTCCGGACTGTTTCGAGCACTGTCTGACTGCAGCCGCGTGCCGCCCACTTGGCGACATGAATCGCGACTTCGATTGCGAGCGCTTCCCCGGCACCCAGCTTGTCACGGCTCGCCGCGACCTCGCCCGCGAACGCGCAGTAGGCCCCGTACAGGATGCTGCTGACGCCTTCGCCGGCCAGGACCTGCTTGGTCTGGGTGAGGTAGTAGTTCTGGGCGGTCCGGGTCCGGAAGTATTTCACCTTCATGGACTCGGCCTGCGCCCGGGTCACTTCGGAGAAGTAGTCACTGTCCGCCAGGTCAAGGCGGGCAAACAACCTGTCTGCTCCGTACGATGCAGGCTTTGTAGCCATTGCATTCTCCTTTCTGCGGATTTTCCGCAGTTTGGACTGTTCCTGATTGTGTGGGGTCCGACCTCGGTCGGCCCCTTCATATAGTTATGTAGTCGCCAACCCCCGAATGGGGCAAAGAATTGCAGGTCGCCGGATATTCCCGACGACCGGTTGAGCGGGGACATGACCCGCCCGGTTATCCGGCCGGGATCGTGTCCCCGCTCGCGCTCAGGACGTTATCTACTCCTCAGGCACCTCCTTTTCTTCTTCCCCGACCGGGCTCTCGGTAGCAGTCGTGGTCCAGTCCTCGTCATACCCGAAGTCACCAGCGCCGTACCAGGCAGGCACCGGCGTGGAATCCCGCTCGGTCCCGCTGACTCCCTGCTCCTGCAACCGCCGCTTCAGCACGGCCAGCGCACTGACTCGCCTGCGCCGTAACGTCCGGCTGGACAGTCCCACCTGTTGCTCGATATCGGCGAACGACCGGCCATCGAGGTCATGAAACGCGATGCTCAACCGGCCGTCCCCTGCCAGGTTTTCATATGCCTGCCAGAGAGCCCGGTTGCGCCTCGCGGCCTCACTCGTCTCGGCCGGGTCAGACGCCGACGATACCAGCATATCGAGCCGGTCCGCGTCGATTGACACGACCCGCGGGGGGAACCGCTCGGCCATGACCTCCTTGACAGCGTTCAACGACCGCCAGTTCAGCCACGTCTGGAACGACGCGCCTTTGTCGGGATTGTACTTGTCGAGTCGGGTACAGGTGTACTCGTGGGTGCGGAGAGCGACTTCACTGATGAAGTCC
>CBDUZK010000063.1:0-11797 GCA_965371675.1 uncultured bacterium
TCGGGGACCTCTCCGGGGAGTACTCCGGGGACCTGAGCCGGGTGATGTTCGGGGATTCCAGACTTGGGATTCCGGATTTGAGATTGCAGACTACTGGAATTGCGAATGCCGATTGTCGAATGGAGAATTGCGGACGGGAACATGATGCGAAGCCTTGCAGCCCGGGGACACGATCCGGGATTCTGAGGACAGAATGCCGGTCATGTCCCCGGCTTCATGTTTGACTCACTGCAGCGGGTGGCTAGAATGGGCGCATGTTGAGAATCATCAGGAATCTGTTGTGCATTATTGCGGTGTTCGCGGTTGCGGGTTGCCCGGGCGGCAATGGGCCGGACGCGAGCGGGAAGAGGACGAAGGTCGTGTTCTGGCACGCGATGGGCGGGCCGCTGGGGAACGGGCTGGACGCGATGATTGCGGAGTTCGAGGCGGAGCACCCGGGCATCGACATCGAGCAGGTGTCGATGGGCGGGTATTCGTCGCTGTCGCAGAAGTTGATGGGCGCGCTGCAGGTGGACGCGCCGCCGAATATGGCCCAGATGTATGAGTCATGGACCACGCAGTTCCACGAGTTGAACAAGCTGGTGGTGCTGGATTCCATCATCCACGGGCCGGACGGTCTGTCCGAGGAGGAGCTGGCGGATTTCTACCCGTCGTTCATCGCGGATAATTCGTGGGACGGGAAGATTGTCACCCTGCCGTTCAACAAGTCGGTGCCGGTGTTTTTCTACAACATCGAGATGCTGGAGCAGGCCGGGTTCGAGGAGTTCCCGAGGACGTGGCCGGAGTTCCGGAGCATGGTGAAGCAGTTGACCGTGCCGGAGCAGGGCGTCATGGGCACGGTGATGGGCGTGAACCAGTGGATGTTCGGGTGCATGCTGCGCCAGCTCGGGGGCGACTTCGTGGACATGGCCCGGGGCAAGGCGTTGTTCAATTCCCCGCCCGGGGTGCAGGCCGCGCAGTTCCAGTATGACCTGATGTACGTGGATTCGTCCGCGGTGTTCGGCATGGGGTATGATACGCAGAATGATTTCCTGACCGGGAAGATTGCCTGCATCTGGGGCACGTCGGTGTCGTGGGTGTATATGAAGGACAAGATGACGTTCCCGGTCGGCGTGGCCCCGATTCCGACCTGGGACCGGAAGGATGTGATTTCGTTCGGGACGAATGTGGGCGTGTTCCGGACCGGGACCCGGGACCAGGTGGCGGCGTGCTGGGAGTTTGTGAAGTGGTTCACGACCCCGGAGCGGCAGGCGGAGTGGGCGGTGCGGACTTCGTATGTGCCTTCGCGCCGGAGCGCAGCCCGGGTGCCGGAGTATGCGCGGATGATTGCCGATATCCCGGGGCTGGCGGACGCGCTGGGACAATTGGAGTACATGTCGTTCGAGCCGAAGTCCGAGGAGTGGTTCAACGGTCGCAAGGTGCTGGGCGAGGCGCTGGAGAAGATCATGCGCGGGCAGGCGAGCGCGCAGGCGGCGCTGGATGAGGCCGCGGCCCTGGTGCAGAAGGAGCTGTCGAAATGATGAGGATTTTCCTGGTCGGTTTGATGCTGGCAACGGCGGCGTGGGCCCAGGTGCGGCCGATTCGCGAGGTGCGGCAGAATGATTCGCAGGGCGTGCCGGTGTTGTTGGATTCGACAGTCACCGTGACCGGGGTGATGAGCGAGGTGGGGCATTTCGGGGGCTGGGGTCCGGCTTACATGGAGGACGTGACCGGGGGCGTGGCGATTTACGGCAGCGCGTGCGGCGGGCTCGCAATCGGCGACAGCGTGACCGTGACCGGAGACGTGGAGCTGTTCTACGGCCTGGTTGAGTTGACTGACCTGGAGGTCGTGAACCACGGCGCGGTCGGCGCACCGACCCCGAAGAGTTTTACGTTGCCGGACATTGCCGTGATTGATACCGCGGCCGGGTACGTGGAGACCGAGGGCTGGCTGGTCCGGTTCGAGCAGGTGTGGATTATGCACACGCCGGGCGAGCAGTTCCAGGGCAACCACGACTACACCGTGTCGGACGGGGATGGTTACCAGGCGGAGATGCGGATTGACGCCGACGCATCGGAGCTGGTCGGGCTTGATATTCCGGATGATTCCATCGACTTGACCGGGGTCATAGGCCAGCACATCTATGACCCGCCGTATTTCGGCGGGTACCAGGTTATGCCGCGGATGGCCGCGGACCTGGGCGTGTCGATCCAGTTCATGCCGATTGCCCGGGCAATCCGGGACGAGAGCGGGGACGGAAAGCCGGACCTGCGTGGCCAGTCGGTGCTGGTGTCCGGGGTCGTGACCGCGCCGTCGGGCATATTCAACAACGAGTATCTTGATATTTACGTGCAGGATTCGTCCGCGGGCGTGAACGTATTCGACTGGGACCTTATCACGCTTGAGGTAGGCGACAGCGTGATGGTGTCGGGCGAGGTGGACTGGTACAAGGGTAAGACCGAGATATCGGGCGCGACCGTGACCGTGCTCGGCACCGGCACCGTGCCCGAGCCGCTGGTCCTGACCTGCGCCGAGATTAACGTCGAGGCGCATGAGGGCGAGTTGGTGCGGCTGGTCGGGATTACGACCCTGGCGCAGCAGTTGGCCGGGAATGAGAACTACCAGGTGGACGATGCGACCGGGACCGCGGCGATGCGGATTGACGCGGAGACCGAGATTCCCGGGTTGAGCTGCGTCCGCGCGCCGGATACGTTCAGCCTGACCGGCATCAAGAGCCAGTATGCGTACGATACCCTGAACCCGTTTGACGGGTACCAGATTTCCCCGCGGTTCCGGTCCGACTTCTCGCGGACCGCGGAGGACATGCCGATTCTGACCATTGCCGAGGTCCAGCGCCCGGGAGCGGATGGTGTGACCCCGGTGTACCTGGATTCGACCGTGCGGATTCGGGGCCGGGTGACCGGCCCGTCGTCGTCGTTCACGGTCGGCTCAAGCAAGAGCCTGTACATCGAGGATGAGACCCAGGGCATCAATGTCTACGGGTGCAGTTTCAACTCGGCGCACGAGCCGCTGCTTGACAGTCTTGGTATCGAGTGGGAGGTGATGGGCACAATCATCGAGTACAACGGGTTGACCGAGATTGCGAACGGGTCGATGTCGGTGACGGATTCGGTCGCGGTGCCGGTGGAGCCGCGCGCCCTGCCGTACAACACGCCGCTGACCGAGCTGATGGAGTCCGACCTGGTGACCGTGGTCGGGGATGTGATTGAGCCGCCGACCCGGTCCGGGTCCGGGTACAATATCACGATCAAGAACGGCAGCGCGGGCATCATGGTGCGCGTGGGCGAGAACTCGGGAATCGGCGTGTCGTGGATCACGCGGGGCCGGCGAATCCGCGTGACCGGTGTGGTCGGCCAGTATGATTACGAGGAGCCGTACAACAGCGGGTACCAGTTGCTGCCGAGGTTCAATTCGGACGTCGCCGATACGTCGGGCGCGTTCCCGCCGACCGAGCTGCTGGCAATCGATACCGTCACGCCCAACCCGTTCAAGCCGTACGAGGGCGAGGTGGCCACAATCCAGGTGAACTCTCCGGCGGAGTGGCGTCTGACCGTGACCGTGCTCGACATGGAGGGGCGGACCGTGCGCGAACTGCTGACCGAGGCGGTGGGCGGATTCCACGATCTGAAGTGGGACGGCACGGACCGGTTGCAGCGACCGAAGCCTGCCGGTATCTACCTGGTGAACGTGAAGGGCGTTCCGCCGGGCGGCGGGCTGGAGATGATTACGAAGCCGGTCGTGATTGCCATGCGTCTGCACTGACGCAAGCACTCATTGGAATCTGACCCCGGGCCGCGGCCCGGGGTCTGTTTGTCAGGTCCTGGGACCCCGGCGACGGATGATGCGAAGCACGACCGCGAAGGCCATCATGATCAGGGACAGGATGATGAACCAGTCGCCCCAGCGCACGTACGGGGTCGGGGCCAGCGGTTTCGGCACCATGCCTTCGAGCGTGGCCTGCTCGAACAGGGGCGTGCGTTTCAGCACCCGGCCGTACGGGTCCACAATCATTGAGATGCCGTTGTTGGCGCTGCGGACCATGGGCAGCCCGGTTTCGACCGCGCGCATCACCGACAGTTCCGCATGCTGGTGGATTCCGGGCAGGCGTCCGAACCAGCCGTCGTTGGTCACGACCACGTGGAGTTGTGAGCCGAGCCGTGCGAACGTGCGGGTCAGGTCCGGGAAGATGGCTTCGTAGCAGATGAGGCAGGACAGGGTTCCTTTGGCCCAGTCGAAGACGTGATGCTCGTGGCCGATAGCCCAGTTGCCCATGTCCGCGGTGCCGATCAGCCGGCGCAGGAACGGCAATCGGTCCGCGTAAGGTATTCTCTCGGAGAACGGAGTAAGTCTCGTCTTGTAGTGACGTTGCAGGACCGAATCCTCATGCGGCCGCAGGATGACCGCGCCGTTGTGCCAGGTGTTGCGCGGGATATCCCAGAGCGGCGTGCCGGTGAGGATTTCAATGCCGAGGCTGTCGACCAGGCCCCGGAGCGTATGGCCGAGTGTCGGGGACCGGGTGACGTCGACCATGGTTGCGCTCTCCGGGAAGACAACCAGGTCCGGGTGTTTGGCCGCGGCTTCCCGGGTCATGCGCAGCAGGTCGCCCTGGATTCGTTCGCGCGAGTCCCAGTCGCCCTTGTCCAGCGGCGAGACGTCCGGCTGGATGATTGCGACCCGGAACCAGGGCTCGGTCGGTTTCACGTGCAGGGCCGACCAGGCGAGCGGCAGGATGATGATGAGCAGCAACCAGGCGGCCCCGCGCAGGCGTCGGCGCATGGGTTGTCGCCAGGGGAACAGGGTTCGGTATGCGAGCAGGTTGACCGTCACGACCCAGGCGGAAACGAGGTAGATTCCGCCGAGGGCCGCGGGTTGGATGAACGGCAGCCAGGGCGTCATCGAGTACCCGAGAAAATCCCAGGGGAAGGCGATTTCAAGTTGAGCCCGGGCGTATTCGAGCACGACCCATACGAAGGGCGCGGTCCAGAGTCCGAACCGGCGCGTGACCGCGGCGAACACACCAACGTAAAGCCCGGCGTAGACGAACAGCGCCGCGACCCCGATGTTGAGGAGCACGCGCGTGACCGGCTCGACCGGTATCACGAGGAACCAGATCCACCAGAGGTGGAACCCGGCCGCGAGTGCGCCGAACAGCCAGCCCCAGAGGAACGTGCGTCGGGTTCCGGGAAGCTCGACTAGGCGGAACAGCGGGATGAGCGCAACCAGTGCGAAGAAGCGGCAGGGGAAAGGTGCGAACGCCAGTGCGAGCCCGATGGCTGCGCCGAGCAGGAGCAGGGTCTTCCGAATCAGAGCTTCACCTCGGCGCGTTCCGCGCTGGAGCGGTAGAACGCGTCGACGAGCCGGTTGACCAGGAGGGCGTCGTGCGCCGAGATGGTCGGGGGTGTCTGCTTGAGCAGGCTGTCAATCCAGAGGTTGTCGAGCAGTTCGAACGAGGCGCGCTGGAGGCCGCGTTTGGCGATCCGGGGCGTGACGTTGACCAGGTGCCCGTGCATCTCCTTGTGAATCTGGATCGGGTTGAGCAGGGCCGCGCCCGCGGTGCCGAACGCGTTGAAGTAGCGGAAGTCGTGCTCCATGGTTATGCTCCATCCGACCTCGACCGTGAGCAGCACGTCGCCGTCGAAACGGATCATCGCGAACGCGGTGTCCTCGACGTCCGAGCGGCCGGCGCGCTGGTGGACGACGCCGATGACCGACTGCGGCTTGTGGGGTTCGAGCAGCCAGAGCGCGAAGTCGAGCAGCGTCGTGCCCAGGCTGAGGAACGCGCCGCCGCCCGCACGCAGGCGCTGTCCGCGCCAGCCGGCCAGGGACCAGGATTCGCGGCCCTGGAGCCAGCCGGTCTTGCAGTAGTAGAGCGGACCGAGTTCCCCGCCGTCGATGAACTTGCGAATCGTCTGGACGTCGGGTCGCAGCCGGGTGTTCAGGCAGGGCATCAGCGTGCGGCCTTCGCGCTTCGCGGTGTCGATCATGAGCTGCGCTTCTTCGCTGTTCAGCCCGAGCGGCATCTCGCAGAGCACGTCCTTGCCGTATTCCATGGCGGCGACGGACATCGGCGCGTGCAGGTGATTGGGCGTCGCGATGACGACCGCGTCGATCCCCTCGTCGACCTTCAGGTCATCGAAGTCTAGGTAGTGACGCGGGATGTTATGGGCCCGGCACAGGTGGTTGAGCTTGCGGATGTCCGGGTCGCAGACGGCCACGATCTCGACGTCGTGGTTCCGCCGGAGCGCCGGGATGTGGGCGAGCTGGGCCTGGGTCCCGCAGCCGACAATCGCTACCCGGATCGGCCCGCTCATAGACCGAGGATGTGGACGGTTCGACCCTGCACTTTGAGCCGGTTCTTGCAGAAGAGCTTTACTGCTTCGGGATAGGCCTGGTGCTCTTCGAGCAGGACCCGGACCGCGAGTGATGCCGGGGTTTCGTCTTCGCGCACCGGGATGGCGCGCTGGACGATGATCGGGCCGGCGTCCACTTCGGGCGTGACGAAGTGGACCGTGCAGCCGGTTACCTTGACCCCGGCCGCGATGACCGCTTCATGCACCTGCATGCCCTGGAGCTTGCCGAAGGCCGGCAGGAGCGATGGGTGGATGTTCATGATGCGGTCCTCGTAATGACTCACAAAGGTCGGGGAGAGGATGCGCATGAAGCCGGCCAGGCACACCAGGTGGACTTCGTGGCGCTCGAACTCCGCAATCAGCGCCAGCTCAAAGCTCTTGCGGGATTTGTAGTCGTGGTGGTCGAGGGTGACGGCCGGGATTTCGTGCGTCTCGGCCCGGCGCAATGCAGGGGCGTCCGGATTGTTGCAGATGAGGATACCGACCTGGGCCCCGAACGGATCCCGGCTCAGGCTCTTCACGATGGCGTCGAAGTTGCTGCCACGGCCCGAAGCGAGTACGCCGATATTCAGCTTAGGCACATGTCCATTGTAGCGGTCGGCTCAGTGCTGTCAATGGGATGGAGGAGATAGACCGCAGGGGTTGAAGAGAGGAAAAGCAAGATCGTCGGGCTGCCGGGAGGCGGGAGAGGGACAGAGACCGACATGGCCGACTTGACATTGCGTTTCTGTCGGGTATCAATGTCAGGATATGAAGAAGAAATCACAGCGTTCCCGGCGCGGCCGGACGTCATCCAAGATGCTGGCGAAGTGCCGGCGGATTCTGCCCGGACCGGTGACCGGCCGTGAAAGTGCGGCCGACCTGATTGACGATACGTTCCTTGCATACAACGGCGCGAGACTGGGTGAGGCGTGCCGGCTGTTGGTCGGCAAGGTATTGAAGCGGGACGTGGTGGTGAGCCTGAGTTTCGCGGGCGCGTTGACCCCGGCCGGGCTGGGCGCTTCGGCCCTGGTGCCGATGATCGAGGCCGGGTTCGTGGACTGGATTGTGACTACGGGCGCGAACCTGTATCACGACCTGCACTTTGCGTTCGATCTGCCGCTGTACGCGGGCTCGCACCGGCTGGATGATACCGAGTTGCACCGGCAGGACGTGGTTCGAATCTACGACGTGCTGTTGAGCCTGTCCGACAATCTGATGGTGACCGACGACCGGCTGAAGGAGATATTCCGGGGTCCGGAGTTCCAGAAGCGGATGGGCACGGCCGAACTGCACTACCTGCTTGGCCGACTCGCGGACCGGGAAGAACGGCGGGCACGCCGGCGCGGGATTTCGGTTCTGGCGGCCGCGTACCGGGCCGGGGTGCCGGTGTACGTAAGCGCGCCGGGTGATTCGTCACTCGCCTTGAACTGGGTGGAATCGGTGATGCTCGGGAGCAAGCTGGTGGTGGACCCGACCATCGACGTGCTCGAGTCGTCCGCGCTCGTGTGGCACGCGAAGCAGAGCGGAAAGAAGACCGCGGCAATCATGTTCGGCGGCGGCAGCCCGAAGAACTTCGTGCTCCAGACCGAGCCGCAGGTGCAGCAGATTCTGAGCTTGGACCAGGCCGGGTTCGACTATTTCCTGCAGGTGACCGACGCCCGGCCGGACACGGGCGGGCTGTCCGGGGCCACGCCGCAGGAGGCGGTGTCATGGGGCAAGATCGATCCTGACACGCTGCCGGATTCGGTGGTGTGTTACCTGGATACGACCGTGGCCCTGCCGTTGATTGCACACTACGTGCTGCGCCGGCGCAAGCCGCGGCGCATGCGGCGGCTGTACGACAAGCGCGAGGCGTACGCGCGGGCCCTGACCGAAACCTACCGCAAGTCCGAGGAAGCGGTACGGAAGCAGAGTACCCCGGCCGGACGGCGGGAAGCCCGCGAACGAGAGCGGCGGGCAGCGGTGTGGAAGCAGCACCGCGCGCGCTAGCGGTTCCTTTCCAGTTTCCTGATTTCGATGTCGTGAGTCGTGGTGCGGGTGATGGTGGCGGCCAGGTACTCGCCCGCCCGGGCGCGTCCCTCCACGAGCCGGGCGACCCCGTCGATTTCCGGGGCGTCCCACTCGGTGCGACCAATGGTCGGGGTGTCCATCAGGACGCGTACGGTTCGACCAATCTGTCGGCGCAGGCGGGCGCGTGATAGGCAGGCCTGGACCCGGAGCAGCCGGCCGAGTCGTTCCTGTTTGACCGCCTCGGGAATCTGTCCGGGCATGCGCGCGGCCCGGGTTCCGGGTTCGCGGGAAAAGGGGTATGCACCGAGTCGGTCGAAGGCCGCGGCACGGATGAACGCGAGCAGCTCTTCAAACTCGGTTTCGGTTTCACCCGGGAACCCGACGATGACAGTGGTGCGCAGGTGCAGGTTCGGCACGGCGTGGAGCCGGTCAAGCAGCCGTTGGAGTCGGGCCCGGGTGTGCCCACGGTTCATCTTCCGCAGGATTCGGTCCGCGGCATGCTGGATCGGCAGGTCGAGGTAGCGGCACAGTTTCGGGTTGGTGTCGAACTCGTCAATCACGGTGTCGTCGAGGTGAGCCGGGTGCGCGTACATGACGCGGAGCCATTCGATGCCGTCGATTGCCGCGAGGCGGCGGAGCAGGCGGGCGAGTGCCGGCCGGGTGTAGATGTCGGTCCCGTAGACCGTGGTGTCCTGCGCAATCAGGATAAGTTCCCGGACCCCGATTGCCGCGAGGCGACGGGCTTCGCCGAGGATGTCCGGGACGCGGCGGGAACGTAGTCGGCCCCGGATTCCGGGGATGAGGCAGTAGGTGCAGTGATTCATGCAGCCGTCGGCAATTCGGAGATAGGCGTAGTGGCCCGGGGTGCTGAGCAGTCGCGGGCTTGCGCCTGAGATGAGTCGGCGTGGGACATGGACTGCCGGGCTTCGGGCCCGAGTACGCAGCAGACGCGGGATATTCGGAATGTCGTCAACTCCCACGAACAGGTCGACTGCCGGGAACCGGCGGGCCAGCCGCTTCCGTTCGCGCTGAACAAGGCAGCCGGCGACGACCACCTTCATTCCCGGACGCGTGTGTTTCAGGGCCAGTATTCCACGGATTGCGGCTTCGGATTCCCGGACCGCGGAGCGCAGGAACGCGCAGGTGGTGATTATGACCACGTCGGCGAGTTCCGGGTCCCCGGACAGCGTGTACCCGGCCCGGCCGAGAGCACCGAGCAGGTGTTCGGAATCAACGGTGTTGCGAGGGCAGCCCAGGGCGACGACAGCAGCGACCGGAGCCACTGCCTAGGCTTTCATCATCTTGCCGGTCGCCTCGGCGACGAGTTCACCGGCCGCGTCCTCGATTCGGCTTTCGCCCAGGAGGAGCCGTCCTTTCTCGCGGACAATCCGACCGAACCCGCGGGCCGGAACCCCGACTTTCAGCGGCTGACGGAACCGGACGTTGAGTTCTCCGGTGACAGCGTCGAAGCCACGGGCGGTGCAGGCCCAGGCGAGCAGCTCGTCCAGGATGGTGGCGACGATGCCGCCGTGCACGATGCCCTCCCAGCCTTCGAACTTGGTTTCGGGAACGATGTCGAGTTCAACGCCGTCCTCGGTCTTGCGGATGTCGAGTTGCAGGCCGTGCCGGTTGAGCTTGCCGCAGGCGAAACAGGTGCCGGTGTCCCGCAGAGGCATCAGGCTAGTCGACCTGGGTCCCGGCCGGGGGCGTGAAACGGAAAGTCTCCCACGGGATGTCCGGGTTCCAACGCTGGTCGGTCAGCGCGAAGGTGTAGTGGTTGCCCCATCCGTCCTCGAACTCGAACCGGATGATGCACATGTCGTCGTCGAGTCGTAGCTTCAGGTCGGTCAGCGCGGCGAGGTCGTCTTCGACGAGGAGTTCGACTGTCAGGGCTCCGGAGGAGTCGCGCGTGACTTCAGCAGCGGTGGTGGAATCGAGCAGCGGCTCCAGGAAAGCAAGGAGCGGGATTGAACGTCCCTGGTGTTCGCGGACCGCTCGGTTCTCCTCCGGGAAGTAGAACCAGAGGATTGAGTCGTCGCAGATGATGAGTTGCGATACCGGCTTGTTGACTTCGATCCGGTAATGGTCAGGCAGTACCACCGCGAAGTTGCCAGCGAACGTCTGGCACGTACCTTCCATTGAGGAACAGATGGTCTCCTCGAAGTCACCGGACAAGGAACTGAGCCCAAGATACCGGGTGCGCAACGACTGCCAGATTGAGTCGCCATTCACATCGGGTGCGGCGCAGAGCAGAAGTGCAAGGCTGAGAAAAATCATCTTCTGACAGGGTATCCTGTGACAGTCTTGAGTCAAGACGTTCAGGATCGATGCTCGGTTGCTTTGAGTTGACAGGTGTTTGTCCTGCGGGATAGAATTACCCATCTTGCAGTATCTGAATACCAATCCAAGAGTCGGCATCGCGGACAGCCGGTAGAGATGGCGTTGTCGGCGCTCCGGATGAGCCTGGCGGTTCGCCAGGTCGACAGCGCGCTGCGCGACCGCGCGAAGGCCTATCCGAAGGCTCTGCCGGTGGGGCACATGTCCGTGCTGCGCGGGTGGGAGTACGACCTGAAATGGGAAGGCGGTGTGCTGTTGCGTTACACGCGGGAGGAGTTCGACGCCCTGGGTCCATTGGAGCGGCAGCTTGAGATTAACCGGGCGCACGCTGAAGCGTATCTTGCCCGGGTCAGGGCGGGCGAGGTCCGGGTCGACCCGGATGAAGAGGAGTGGTTGTATCAGCGGGCGGTCGGGCTGCTGCCCGACTATGAGGACCAGCGGTTCCTGGAAATCGTATCCTGTGTGGTGTTGCAGCCCGAGTATGTGACCAGCAATCCGAGGCGGTTCCTTGCCGGAGTGGCGTCGGTCCTGGAGGCGTTCGGCCAGGCGACGGCCCTCGGGTACGGTTCGTTGATGATGGCAGGGGTCAGGGCCCGGGTGGACCTAGCGAAGTATGGTCGGCGGCTGGAGGACATATACGGACGGGTGCGGTCACGGTCGAATGTGGCTCAACTGCTGAATGGCGCGGGTCCCGACCTGAGGAAGCTGAGATCGGAGAAGCGGAGACGCCTGATGCAGGTGGTTCACCGTCAGCTCTGGAGCGGGGGGCGGAAGCAGGCCGGTACGTTGTTCCTGCTTACACAGGTCATTGACGGCTACCTCGGGTTGCGGGCCGGCGGTGTCGGGGACAGCTTCGGCGTGGCGGTGCTGGACGGGATTATTGCCGCTAAGTTCGGGTTCCGGGTCGGGTTCCTGAGCCGGGATGGCTACTTCTATCTTGCGGTCGGTTTGTCGAGCCGTCATGTTGAGTGCTGGGACCCGCTCGACCGCGATGGCCGGGTGCCGGTCGGGGCTGTTCGGCGCCACCCGCTTGCGGACCTGTTCGTCGAAGGATACCTGCGGCTGGCGCGTGGGTACGTGTTGACCAGGTCGTATTCGAACGTGGAGCGGGTTGCTC
>CBDUZK010000064.1:0-11596 GCA_965371675.1 uncultured bacterium
GTCGCCTCCGAGCCCGACTCGGAGGCGGCAGCCGCGCAGTTCAGATGGATGTCGCATTTCGGACAGGCGGTGACCAGCCGGTCGGCACCGGTCGCCGCCGCCTGATTGAGCAGTCGGTTCTGCAACGACTTGACCGCGGCCCCGCACTCGGTCCAGCAGTTGCCGCCACAGCAGTCCGCGAGTTCCCGGTTGTGGTCCATCTCCAGCAGCTCGAGCCCCCTGACGGATTTCAGCAGTTGCCGGGGCGCGTCGTAGATGCCGAGGTGGCGACCGAGTCGGCATGGGTCGTGATACACCGCGCGTGTTTCGAGCGAGCCCGAATCCGACGCGACTCCATCCCGGGCAAGCAACTCGGCGATGTGCAGCACCTCGAAACCCAGGGGGCCGAAGTGACGGGGATAGTCGAGATTGAACGTTCGCAGGCATTCGGGACAAGAGAACACAACGGTCCTCGCACCGGTTTCCCGGATCAGGGACAGGTTGTGTTCGGCCAGCTTCCGGAATCCCGCCACGTCGCCCTGCCAGAGCAGGTCGTGGCCGCAGCACCGCTCGTCGGGAAGGAGACGCGGTTCCGTGCCCGCGTGATTCAGCAGCCGGATGGCGTTGCGCGCGGTCGAGAGCGGACGAACGCCGAGGTCCTTGAACACGGGCGCGAAGTAGGGGGCACAGCCCACGAAGTAGACCGTGTCGATGTCGGGTGACGTTCGGAGCGAGGAGTCGAGCCAGCGCAGTCGGTCCTGGGGTATCTCGGCGTCGGCCATCATTCTCATAAGGGTCTGCAGGATTCCGGCGTGGGCCTGGTGGCCGGATATCCCGCGTTCACGGGCCAGGGCCCGGAGTTCCTGCATGATGCCGGATACGCTGATGCCGGACTTGCAAACCCGGGTGCACCGGTCGCAGGCGAGACATGCGAAGAGCGCGCGGTCCGACAGGCAGGCGTCCGTGCCTTCCTGCACCGCCTGCTGGAGAAGCCGGCGCGGGGAGTAGCCCAGGCCGCTGCGTGCGACCGGGCAGACGCCGGTACATTTGCCGCAGCCCTGGCAGATCCAAGCTTCCGAATGCAGTTGCAGTTCCATCATTGCTCCCCGGGTGCCGGCGGAAGGGCCGGTGCCGAGCAGCCGTCGCGGTCGACCAGTTCCAGGTTGACGCGGTTCGGCTCCAGCCCGAGTGTGCGGAGAAGCTCCTGTGCAAGCCCGACCTGCGCGATGGCCAGTCCGGGGCCGTTCTCGTGCCGGCAGCCCGGTTCGTCGCAGCCGAGCACGAGCACTCGCTCGGCTCCGTCCTCGAATGCCTTCAGGATCATGCCGGCGTTGACCCGTCCGACGCACAGGAGGCGGGTGAGTCCGAGTTCGTCTTCCGCAACCGGGGCGCGCAACCTGCCGAGGGCGGTGGTGCAGGCGAAGACCCGGATCGGGCGCGGGAGTTCGGTCACGACCGTCCTCCCCGGTAGTCACTGAGCGCCCCGGTGGGACAGACGGTCAGGCACGTACCGCATCCCCGGCAGCGCGCGGGATCCACTTCGGCCGCCTGGAGGCCGTCGTGCCATTCCACCATCCTGATTGCCTCGTGAAGACAGGCATCGCGACACTGCCCGCAGCCGCGGCAGAGTTCCCGGTCGACCCTCACCTGCACGACAACGGCTTCCATCTTCACGGGCTTCGCGCCCGCCCGCCGGACCGTGACCGGGCGCGGACCGGCAGCGTCGGTGAAGACCGAATCGAGCGTGGGGACCCGGACCAGGATTTCATCATCCGAACCCGGCAGGACGAGGGCTACCTGGCGGCGCGGGCACAGCGCGTGACAGCGGACGCACTCATCACACGGGCCGCAGCGCAGGCAGCGTCCGGCCTCGGCAGTCGCCTCCGTTTCGGTCAGCGTCAGCTCGACTTCCTTGAAGTTCCGACGGGTCCGGTTCGACAACACGCGTGGTTTCACCCGGTCGGCCGCAACCGCAACCAGGTCGGGCAACTCAAGTTCGGTTTCGGTGCGGCCAGTGCCGGGCGCGCGGTCCTGCCATACATCCCGGCCGGTGACGAAGGCGCGGATGCTGCGCGCGGCGTGGTGTCCGGCCGCGATTGCGTCGATCACGGTCGACGGCCCGGTGGTAACGTCTCCGCCGGCGAACAGCCCCGGGATGTCGGTGCTGCAGGTGTCGGGATCGGCCAGGATTGTGCCCCGGCGGGTGAGCGGGATTTCTGAGTCGGCGAGGTGTTCGGTGTCGGGCCGCTGGCCGATGGCCTTGATCACAAGCCGGGTCGGGACGTCGAACTCCGACCCCGGCATCGGTACCGGCCTGCGTCGGCCGCTTGCGTCCGGCGGACCCGGTCTCGTGCGGATGCAGCGGACGCCGGATACGCGGTCAGCGTCGTGCAGCAGCGCCACCGGTTGTACCCCGAATTCGATCTTGACGTGCTCGGCCAGGGCCTCGTCGATCTCGGCGACGTCCGCCGGCATTTCTTTGCGGGTGCGACGATAGAGGATGCGAACGTCCCGTGCGCCCAAGCGGCGGGCAACCCGGGCCGAATCGATTGCCGAGTTGCCTCCACCGATCACGAGCACGCGCCCGCTGAGCGGCTTCGCCTGCCCGAGGTTCGCGGAACGCAGGAAATCGGTGCAGTCCACCACGCCCTGCAACTCGTCCTCGAGGTCGAGACCGAGGCCGATACCGGCGTGGGCGCCGATTGCACAGAACACCGCGGAGAAGCGGTCTTTGAGCAGTCCGGTTGGGTCGTCGATGCGGCTGTTCGTTTCAATCTTCACCCCGATGGCGGCGACGGATTCGATTTCGTGGTCGATGACGTCGTGCGGCAGGCGGAAGCGGGGGATGCCGACCCGCAGCATGCCGCCCGGCCGGGTGAGCGCTTCAAACACGGTAACCCGGTATCCGGATCGGGCAAGGTCGTTGGCCGCGGTGATGCCTGCCGGGCCGGCGCCGACGATGGCGATGCGCTCCCTGCGTTTCGGGGTTTCGGCCGGCAGGCGGGTCGGGGCCGCGTCGAGCGCGTAGTCGGCAATGAACCGTTTCAGGGGGCGGATGGCAACCGGTGCGTCGATTTCTCCCCGGCGGCATTCGGACTCACAGGGATGCGTGCAGACTCGGCCACAGATGCCGGGCAGAGGATTGCGTTCGATGACTACCTGCAGCGCGCGGTCGAACCTGCGCGCTGCAATCAGACCCACGTAGGCCTTGACGTTGACGTCGGCCGGGCACGCCACGCCGCACGCGGAATCCGGCACCGGCTTCACCCGGAGTTCCTTGCCGGTATCGTTGAAGGATAGTGTGACACGGCCCTTCCGGAGCGCGCTTCGGATTCCGGCGATGGATGTGGATGCCCGGTTCAAATCAGCCCCTGGTCTGTCCCGGGGTTCCCCGGCCGACAGTGAAGGCCGACCAACGGCCGCGCGAACCTGTTCACGATGGCGACATTATGGAACTGCCACGTCGGCAGTCAAGGGTGGGTTGCGTCAGGATTCGAGCTGTTCGAGCCCGAGCTTGTGGCCCCTGGTCAGCGCCTTCAAGTTCTGCTCGAGTGACCGGTCAGGGACCAGGCCGGGCAGGGCGTCCTGGAGCGCTTTGAGCGGCACGACTTCGGTGATGGCGGACATGAAGCCGAGCATCACCATGTTGGCGAACATGCGGTTGCCCATCTCCTCGGCGATGCGGGTCGCGGTGACGGAGTACTGGCGGATCTGCGCTCGCGGGCGATGGGCGAGCACCAGGTCTTCTTCAAGCAGCAGGATGCCTTTCGGGCCGAGATCGGGCTCGAACCGGTAGTAGGCTTCCTGCGACATGGCGACGAGGATTGCGGGCGTGGTCAGGTACGGATAGAGAATCGGGTCGTCGGATACGACGAGCTGGGCCGAGCAGGCGCCGCCGCGGGCTTCGGGACCGAAGCTCTGGGTCATGGTGGCGTTGCGGTTGTCGTAGAGGGCCGCGGCCTTGCCGGTAATCATGCCCATGCGGATGATGCCCTGGCCGCCGAAACCGGAGAACTTAAGTTCCATGATGCATCGGGCCGACGTAGGGGACGAACTTGTCGCCGACCGATTTCCTCAGACTGGTTTCCATCGTGTCGAGGAACGTCGGCTTCTCTTTCTGCACGAATCTGCCGACGATGAGTTTGCCCTGGTATTCGATGTCGACTTCGCGCGTGTTGATGCCGTGGTGGATTTCGGATTCGTCGCGGTAGTAGCGGAGCAGGTCGAGGCCGGAGCCGAGCCGGTTGCGACGCGCGTACACGGTCGGGCAGGGCGAGATGACCTCGATGAAGCTGAAGCCGCGGTGGTGCAGGGCTTCGACCAGGGAGTCGGTGAGTTCGCGCACGTGCAGCGCGGTCCAGCGGGCGACGTAGGTCGCGCCGCAGGAATCCACTAGGAACGGGATGTTGAACGGGTGTTCGTAGCTGCCGTAGGGGGCGGTGGTGAGCTTTGCGCCCTCGGGCGTGGTCGGGCCGAACTGGCCGCCGGTCATCGCGTAGTTGAAGTTGTTGACGCAGAGGACGGTCATGTCCATGTTGCGTCGGGCGGCGTGAATCAGGTGGTTGCCGCCGATTGCGACCAGGTCACCGTCGCCCGAGATGACCGTGACTTTGAGTTCCGGGTTGGCGAGCTTGAGGCCGGTGGCGAAGGGCAGCGCGCGACCGTGAGTCGTGTGGAACGAATCGAGCTTGACGTAGCCGGCGGCGCGGCCGGTGCACCCGATGCCGGATACGACCGCGTGGCGCTCGCGTGGGATGCCGCTCTTGCGGATGGCCGAGATGTAGGAGTTGAGAACGGTGCCGAGACCGCAGGTGGAGCACCAGATGTGCGGGATGCGGTCCATCCGCAGGAAGTCTTCATGCGGATGTCGCTCGGCGTTGTCGCGATGCGGCGCGGTGCGGGTCGGGGCGCTCATTTCGCTCCCTTCATGATCGCAGCGTAGATGTCCTTCGGGTCGTGGACCCAGCCGCCGGGGTGCGGGATCAGCGTGGTCCGGCACCGGCCCGCGGCGCAGCGTTCGAGTTCGAGGTAGACCTGGCCCATGTTGATTTCGGGCATAATCAGACACTTCACCCGCTTCGACAGGCGGACGATGTAGTCCTCCGGGAAGGGCCAGACAGTAATCAATCGGAGCGAACCGACCTTGACGCCCCTGGCCCTGGCCATGTCGACGGCGCGGGTGGCGACGCGCCAACTGATGCCGTAGGACACGACCACGACGTCGGCGTCTTCAATCCCATCCTCGTGGAGCATCATGATGTCATCGATATTGCCCGTGATCTTGTCGATCAGGCGCGTGACGAGCTTCGCCTGGCAGGCGGCGTTGATGACCGGGTAGCCGCGTTCGTCGTGGGTCAGGCCGGAGATGTGGAACCGGTAGTCTTCGCCGGCCCGGACCATCGGCGGGACCTTGTCTTTGCCCGCGTGGTAGGGGAGGTAGTTCTCTTTCTTCCCGCGATACCAGCGGCGCTGGCAGGTCTTGATTTTGCCGGGCGCGGGCACGACCACCTTCTCGGTCATGTGGCCGACGCATTCGTCCATCATGAACATCACCGGCACGCGGTACTTCTCGGCGAGGTTGAACGCGACGATGACCAGGTCGAAGCATTCCTGCGGGGAAGAGGGTGACATCGCAATCAGTTCGTAGTCGCCGTGCGAGCCCCAGCGGGCCTGCATCATGTCCTGCTGGCCGGTGAGGGTCGGCAGGCCGGTCGAAGGGCCGCCGCGTTGGACGTTGACCACCACGCATGGGGTCTCGGTCATCACGCCGAGCCCGATGTTCTCCTGCATCAGCGAGAAGCCGGGTCCGGAGGTGACGGTCATCACCTTGGCCCCGGCCCATGCTCCGCCGAGGATTGCGGCCATCGACGCGAGCTCGTCCTCCATCTGTATGAACGTGCCGCCGACCAGCGGGAAACGCCGAGCAATGGTTTCGGCGACTTCGGTTGACGGGGTGATCGGGTACCCGGCCACGAACCGGCACCCGGCCGCAATCGCGCCTTCGGCGCAGGCCTCGTCGCCGTCCCAGTAGTGGTCGCCGGTCAGAACTGCGGGATTGTCAACGTTGTTCTTCTTCACCGACGCACTCCTTGTCAGGCGTGGTCCAGATCGCGAACTCGGGGCAGATGGCCTCGCACAGCCCGCAGTTGACGCAGTTGTCCGGGTTCACGACGCGCGGGGGGTGGTAGCCTTTCTTGTTGAAGTATTTCGAGAACTCCAGCACCTGCTTCGGGCAGTAGGTGATGCAGAAACCGCAGCCTTTGCAGCGGTCGATGATGATGTGGACGTTGCCGTGCGGGATCTTGCAGCGGCCTGCATCAAGAGGTTCACGCCAGTACTTCATCTGATAAGGCGGTGATTATAGACCCCGGAAATCAGAGGTCAACCTTCGGCGTTGCCCCGAAAACCGACACAGGAATTCCAACACCAAGACACCAAGAACACAAAGCAGGCAGAAGTGAAAGTGCAGGCTGCAGATTGCAGGCTGCAGAATGAGAAGGTGGCGTAGAGCTTGGCCGGCGCCGGCTTTTCGCCTTCGGGTCCTCGGGCTCCTGTGGTTCTACTCCGGTTCCCGGCTGTGGGCGGCTCCTATTTGATCTCGTACGTGATGTTCATCGTGAGCGTGAGCTTCACTTCACCCGGCGCGAGCGAAGCTCCCTGCCCGCTGACCCCGCCGGTCCGGAACGAGACGTTGGCCTGGGCGTAGCGGTTCCAGGCGCCAGGTTCGTACTCGGAGATGGTTATCGGCTTCAGCAGTTCCACGCCCGCGGTTTCGGCAATCAGTTCCGCCTTCTTCCGCGCCGCCTTGATTGCTTCGACCCGGGCGTCGAGCAGGTACTTCTTCGGGTTCTCGACCGTGAAGTCGACGCCGGAGACCTGGGTCGCGCCGGCCGTTACCCCGGCATCGAGGACCCCGGATACGTTTTCCAGGTTGCGCACCTTCACGTGCAGGTTGTGCGCGACCTTGTACCCGTCGAAGATGTTCCGGTCATGGTCCTTATTCCAGTGGTACTGCGGGGTGATTGAGAAGCCCTGGGTCTGGATGTCCTTCTGTTCGACCCCGGCCTTCCGGATGGCGTCGCGGACCGCGATCATGGTCCGGTTGTTATCCTGGTACGCCTTCGCCGCTCTCGACTTGTGCTCGGTGATGACGGTGAACGTCATGTAGCAGATGTCGGGTGAGACCGTGACTTCGGCGGTCCCGGTCACGGCCAGGGTGCGGTTGGGCTTCTCGGCGAGGGCCGGGCCGGTGATTGCGATTGCGGCCGCGACGGCGATCAGCAAACGGTTCTTCATATATCCTCCGGTTTCCGGTATGACGTCATCCGGTGGCCGATTGTAGCGCGGCCGACCGGGAGCGGACCGGAGATTGTCCGGCCCGGCCGGTCCGAGTCAAGCCCCGGCAGCCGACATAGAATTCTTGCCACGAAGGCATGCAGAGCATAAAGCAGGCGGAAGTCGCAGTGCGGAATGAGGAGGCGGAGGCCGATAGGAGAAGTCAAGAGGTCAGAGTGCAGAAGTCAGAGTGTAGAATGAGGAGGCGGAAGCCGCCGGGGAAATCCGGTGCCGGGGACACGACCCCAATGCCGAGGACGGGATTGGGTCATGTCCCCGTTTCTGAGCAGCGCTTGACAAGTCCGCCACGCATGCTAGTAGTTTGACTGAAATGATTGAGCGTGCGTTCGAGTTTCCGGCAGTGGTCGGGTCGGAGCGGGCGGCGATGGAGTTGGCGATTCGTGCGGCCCGGTTCGGCGTGGAGTCGGGCCAGTCGCCGTTCGGGTGCTGCATCACCATCGCGGAGGATAAACACCGTGTGCTGGCTTGCTGCTACAATACCGTGTGGAGTGACCGGGACCCGACCCGGCATGCGGAGGTGAATGCAATCCGGGACGCGGCGCGCGCGGTTTCGAGTATCGACCTGTCCGGTTGCACCCTGTTCGCGACCTGCGAGCCGTGCCCGATGTGCTATTCGGCCGCGCACTGGGCCCGGGTCTCGCGGATTGTGTATGGCGCGAGCATCGCGGACGCGGACCGGGCCGGGTTCAGCGAGATGGCGATCCCGGTCGAGCGGATGCGGGACCTGACGGGTGACGGCGTGGAGATTGACGCCGGGTTGATGGCCGGTGAATGCCGGGAGTTGTTTGATTACTGGCGGAAGCTGGGTCGTGGCGCGGCGTATTAGCCGCCGCCATGGCCGGATGGTTTGAGAGGAGTTGACATGAGAGTTGAGTTGTTTGCGCACAATCGGTGGCCCGGGCGATACCGGGCCGCGCTGGCGTTTGAGAACCAGCGGGCGATTCCCGGCCTGTCCGCGGCGGAGTCGAGGCGGTCCCTGGGTGCGGCCCGGGATGAGGGGTTTGGGGCCCGGTTCAAGCAGGTGTGCGTGGTGCGCACCGGCCGGGGTCGGCAGCGGATGGTCCTGGTCGGCCTGGGCAAGCGGCAGGATTTCGAGCCGGACCGGGTCCGGTCCGCGGTGGCGCAGGCGGTGAAGCGGCTCGGGGAGATGAACGGCGATGAAATCGGGCTGCACGTGCCGGACAACAAGCCGGTTCAGTTCGTCAGGGCCGCGATTGAAGGCGCGGGCCTGGGCAGCTACCGGTACACCGAGCACCGCAAGACGCAGGCGAATGACCCGAAGCCGATGGCGCTGCTCGGGCTGGTGCTGCCGCGGGGCCGGGCGAAGACGCGGACCCTTGAGCGGGCCGCGGCCGAGGCCCTGGTCGTGAGCGACGCGGTGTGCTATACGCGCGACCTGGTGAACGAGCCGCCGAGCCAGAAGGTGCCGGAGATGATGGCCGAGCTGGCGATGTGGCTGGCGAAGCGGGGCCGGATCGAGGTCGAGGTGCTGCACCGGGATGAACTGGCGAAGCAGGGGATGAACGGCATCCTGCGCGTGGGCGCGGGTTCGCCGGAAGCGCCGTGCCTGGTGCATTTCACTTACCGGCCGAAGCGGAGGTCGAGGAAGAGCGTGGTCGTTGTCGGCAAGGGTGTGACGTTCGATTCGGGCGGGCTGTCGTTGAAGCCGTCGGCGTCGATGGAAGGGATGAAGCAGGACATGGCGGGCGCGGCCACGGTGTTCGGGCTGTTCCGATTGCTCGGGGACCTGGACGTCGGGGTGACGGTGCACGGCCTTGCGCCGCTGGCCGAGAACCTGCCCGGGGACGGGGCCCAGAAGCCGGGCGACGTCATCCGTCATTTCAACGGCAAGACGGTCGAGGTGCTGAATACCGACGCCGAAGGCCGGCTGATCCTGGCGGACGCGCTGGCGTACGGTTCGACCCTGAAGCCGAGTGTGATGCTGGACCTGGCGACTTTGACCGGGGCCGCGGTGGTCGCGGTCGGGGACGAGTACACCGCGGTGATGGGCACGGACCAGGGTGCGATTGACCGGATTATCGCGCTCGGCAGGGACCAGGGCGAGTTCTTCTGGCAGTTGCCGCTGCCCGAGCGTTACCGGTCGCACATCGACAGCAAGGTGGCCGACATCAAGAACATGGGCAAGCCGCGGATTGCGGGCACGATTATCGCCGGCCTGTTCCTGCGCGAGTTCGTCGACTCAAAGGTGCCGTGGGTGCACCTGGACATCGCCGGCCCGGCGTACACCAAGGACGCTTGGGACTACGCGCCGGTGGGCGCGACCGGCGTGCCGCTGCGGACCCTGTTCGCGTTCATCCGGGGATTCTGAGCCGCCCGAGTAGCACCGATGCTGCGGACAATCCTGAAGGAGCTGAAGCACCACGCCCCGTTTACCGTGGCGGGCGCGGCCAGCGGTGTGCTCATCATGGTCCTGTTCCGCGGGTTGTCGCCGGGCGTTTCCCACACCGTGTTCTACGTCCTGCACCCGGTTCACGTCGTGCTGAGCGCGCTGGTCACCACTTCGATGTACCAGTTGCACCGGCGCGGGGAAGGGCGAGGCCGGTCGCAGTTATGGCTGCTGCTGATTATCGGGTATATGGGCTCGGTCGGGATTGCGACGCTTTCCGATTCGGTGATACCGTTCGTGGGCGAGCTGCTGCTCGGGATGCCGAACCGGGGCCTTCACTTGGGGTTCATCGAGAAGTGGTGGCTGATTAACCCGCTGGCAATCCTGGGCGTGGCGATTGCGTACTTCCGGCCGTCGACCCGGTTCCCGCACGCCGGGCACGTGCTGTTGAGCACCTGGGCGTCGCTGTTCCACATCATCATGGCGCGCGGCGGAGCGTTCCACTGGTCGATGTACCTGGTGGTGTTCCTGTTCCTGTTTCTCGCGGTGTGGATACCGTGCTGCGTGAGTGACATCGTGTTCCCGCTGCTGCTGGTGAGAAAGCGGCAGCGGGACCGGGTTCAGGCCTGAGCCTGGTCGTCCCCGGTGCGGGCGTCTTCAATCAGTTCCTCGACGCGGCGTTCCTCCGGGTGAGCGGCGACCAGTTTCTGTACTTTCTCGAACTCGGCCCGGATTGCGGCGCCGAACTCCTCGACTTCCTCAAGACACCGCTTGCCGGATGCGTAGGCGAACTGGTGCAGGGTCTTGAGCAGTGATTCGTAGGACAGGTCCGAGGTGTAGCGGTTGAGCACGTAGCGGGCGACGTAGTCGCCGCACTTGCTGCAGCGGACGTAGACGCGGATCGAGTCGCCGGTGCGGACGTAGACGAGGTTGGTCATGTCGGTGGCGCCGCACTTCGCGCAGCGTTCGGCTTTGGCGCTTTCCATCAGGCCTCCAATCTAGAGAGCATAGCCCATCAGGTGTGTGATGCCCAGCACCCCGAGTATGACCACGACCAGCGCGACGCCGGACAGGATCAGCCCGACCCGGGCCATGGTGCGTACCGGGATCAGGCCGGACCCGTAGGCGATTGCGTTGGGCGGCGTGGACACGGGCAGGACCATGGACACCGATACGCCGATTGCGACCGCCAGCACCGGCACGGTCGGGTGGGGCGCGATGCCCGCGACCAGGGGCAGGAGCAGGGCCGCGGTCGAGGTGTTGGATATGAACGTGGTCGCAATCATGGCGGCCACGGTGAGCAGGACTGTGAGCAGGACCGGGTCCATGCCGCCGAGGTTCAACAGGGTCAGGACCCATGCCGCGAGCCCGGTCGCCTTGATCGCGATGCCGAGCGACAGGCCGCCGCCCATCAGGATCAGGATGTCCCAGCCGATGCGGCCGAAGTCGTTCCGGTTCAGGACCCGCAGGCCGGTGAACACGAGCACCGGGATGATGGCGACCACCGCGGACGGCAGGTGGTGGAACTCGGCGGTGAGCCAGAGCAGGATGGTGAGCCCGAATACGATGACAATCGTCCACTGGCGCCGGTCGAGGCGGTCGGACCCGGGCGGCTCGAACGTGACCGTCTGCGTACGCGCCGGGAACAGGCGGAGCAGCAGCCACCAGAGGATGAGGAACGTGAGCGCGGCAATCGGGAGGCCGACCGCCATCCAGCGCAGGAACGACAGGTGGATGCCGTGGTCGGCGAGGACGCCGAGCGCGATTGCGTTGGCCGGGGTACCGATCGGGGTGGCGACGCCGCCGATGTTGGCCGCGAACGGGATCCCGAGAATCAGGGCGATGCGGAACGGGTCGTCGTCGGGCAGGCGTCGGATGACGGTCAGCGCGAGGCCGATCAGCAGCGCGGTCGCG
>CBDUZK010000065.1:0-11436 GCA_965371675.1 uncultured bacterium
GAACCCGATTACGCTCCGCAGCTGGTGCCGGTCGAGGTCGGCCAGGTCCCGCTCGTCGAACATGACCCGGCCGTGTTGCGCCCGGTAGAATCGCATCAGCAGGCTGACAATCGAGCTTTTGCCCCCGCCGGTCTCACCGACCAGCGCCACCTTCTCGCCGCGACGGATGACGAGGTCGATATCCCGCAGCGCGAGGTTCTCGCCGTCATAGGCGAACCCGACCCGCTCGAACGCGATCTTCTCCCGGAGCCGCAGCGTCCCTTCGACCACCGTGCCGTCATGCTCAGGTTCCTCTTTCAGCATGCCGAACACCCGCTCGGCGGAAGCGAATGCGCGCTGCATCATGTTGATCTGCCCGGAGATCATCCGCAGCGGGCCGAACAGCCGGGTCAGGTACGCGACGAACATGAACAGGGTCCCGACCGTGAGATTGCCGCGCAGGGCCCAGACTCCGCCGAACCCGAGGACCAGCCCGAACCCGATTACCTCGCCGAAGTCGACCAGGAACCAGATTGCATACCACAACGCCGTCGCCTTGATCTCGCGCTTGTACTTGCGCCGGTTGAGGTCGTCCATGCGCTGGGCGAACCGCTGCTGCTGGCGGAACACCTGGACCACGGGCAGCCCTTTGAGCGTCTCGGCAACCAGGCTGTTGGTCTCCCCGACCACGCGGCGTACTTCGAGGTACACGGGCCGCACCTTGCGCTGGAATATCCAGAACGCGACCCCGAACGGCGGCAGCAGCACGAACACAAGCAGGGCCAGTCGCCAGCTCGTGACGCCCATGATAATGCCCATGCCCACGAGCATCAACACGCTCTGCAGCAGGACCACCGACGTGCGGGTGAAAAGCATCTTCAGCGCTTCGGTATCGCTTTCCACGCGGGATATCAGCTTGCCGACCTGGTGGCGGTCGAAGAACGCCACCGGCAGGTTGAGCAGGTGACCGAACAGCTCCCGCTTCAGGTCGGCCGCGCCCCGCTCACCGACCTGGAACAGCAGGATCATCTGGAAGTAGGAAGCGACGAACACCACCAACTGGATTCCGAGGTACACGAGCGACGTCACCGCCAGCCCGCCGAGGTCGTCGCCGCCGATGTTCACGTCGATTGCCCGCCGGACCAGCACCGGCCCGAGCAGGCTCAGTCCACTCGACACCAGCAGCAGCCCGGCCGCGACCGCGGCCCGGCCGGCGTACCGCCGGAAGTACGGCCACAGACTCCTGATGTAGTCCGAAGCCTTACCGGTCAGCTTCGTTTCCTCTTCGCTGAAATCCGCTCCGTGATAGAACAAAATCCGGCCTCCGTTTGCCCGGTCGCTATTCCTGGTTGTTGCCTGGTTTGGAGATTACCCGCACTCCGCCCACGCCGGCGCTTTCCGCCCGGCGCGAAGGAAAGGTATTACTGCTTGATCATGATACAATTCGCTATTCGAGACTGGTATCATAGCCGGTTCTCGACTCCTGTCAATTCCCCGGCCCCGCAACCATCGGCAGTTGACGTCCGGCTGCGCTTCCCTACGCTTATGCGTGCCTGAGTTGCCCGAACTGGAAGTCATCAAGAACCGGCTGCGGCTGACCCTGGCCGGCCGACGCGTTGTCGGCGCGACCCTGCACCATCCCGCCGTGCTCAAGACGGTCGACCCTCCGCTCGAAGCGCTGACCGA
Source organism: uncultured bacterium (assembly GCA_965371675.1). Taxonomy (GTDB): domain Bacteria; phylum Hydrothermota; class Tepidihabitantia; order Tepidihabitantales; family Tepidihabitantaceae; genus DSBX01. The sequence continues at coordinate 1,666 of CBDUZK010000065.1, forward strand.
CAGCCACATCAGCAGCGTCTCCCGCCTGGGCAAGTTCCTCTGCCTGAAGACCGACGCGAAGCTCCACCTCTGCGTTCACCTGATGCTGAACGGCCGACTCGGGTCAATCCCGTCGAAACAGCCGTTGACCCGACACCACCTGCTCGCCCTGCACCTGGACAACGAAACCGACCTGAGGGTTTCCGAATCCGGCTCAAAGCGCCGGGTGGCAGTACATCTTGTCACCAGCCCGCAGAACGTGGAACGAATCGCACAGCTCGGCCTTGACCCGCTCGACCCGCAATTCACGCTCAACCGGTTCCGTAGCGCGCTCAAGCGCCGCAACCGGACCGTCAAGCGATTCCTCACCGACCAGCGGGTCATCGGCGGCATCGGTAACTGCTACTCGGATGAAATCCTGTTCGATGCCCGGCTCTCACCGTTCCAGCAGACCGGGTCGCTCAAGCCCGAGGAGTCAATCCTGCTTTACATGAGCGTGAAGAAGGTCCTGCTCGACGCGATCCTGCATCTCAAACCACTCGACCACCTGCCCGACCGCCGCGACCGTACGTTCCTGCGGGTCCACAACCGGCTCGACCGGCCCTGCCCGGTCTGCGGCACGCCGACCAGGCGGGTCAGCTACAAGGAATCGACAACCTACTATTGCCCGGGATGCCAGACCGGCGGCAGGATACTGGCCGACCGGCGCCTCTCCCGGCTCCTCAAATGAAGCACCTGTTCCTCATCCTGACGGCCACGCTGGCCATCGCCGAGGCCCGGTTCATGCCGCCTGACCGGCCCGGCCCGTTCGCGGTCGAGACGCTCCACGTCCAGGTTCCGTCCGGCTCGCGCCGGGTGGCAAGCTTGCTCTACCGGCCCCTGCCCGGAACTCACCAACTAACCGACCAGCCCGCGGTGGTATTCGGCCACGGCTTGCTCGCCAGCATCGACCGCTACGACAGCATCTGCCGACGCCTGTCTTCCCACGGATTCTACGTCCTCGTGCCCGGCTATCCGAACCCGGGCCTGTTCTCCCCACGCTCGCGAATCGCCGGGGAGATGCTGGCCGCGCTCGACTTCCTCGACAGCCTGGGCCGGGTCCCGGGTATGGAGCTCGACCCACACAACGTCGCCCTGGTCGGCCACTCGATGGGCGGCGGCGCGGCTTTCCTCGCGGCCCGGCTCGACACCCTCGGCCGGGTGACTGCGGTCGCGGGCCTCTCACCCTGGTCGGTAGCACGCACCACCATGCCGGAAAGCCTGCGCGTGCCGACCCTCGTCTTCGCCGGGAGCAACGACCGGACGGTGCGCGCGCACAACGTCCGGCGTCAGTTCTACGAGCCCTGCACCGGGCTGCGGCAGTACGTGCTGATCCACGGCGGTGGGCACAACGGCTACCTGGACCATACCAGCCGACTTGAGGACCGGTTCGAGCCGTTTGACCGGGCGACGCAGCTCCGGGCGGTGCGAACCTACCTGACCGCCTTCCTGCGCTTCCACCTCGACGGCGACCACCGGAATGGCCCGTGGCTGTTCGGCCCGGTGCTCGAACGCGACCCGACCGTGACTGCCGAGTACGACCTGCCCGGACTCGGGGCGATGAACTTCGTACTCTGGACCTGGCCGGAGCCGACCCGCGGCCGGGTCTATCTGCGCTCACCCAACCGGGCAATCGATTCGGTACAGGTCTACCGCCCGAGCGGGAAGCGCCTCTTGTCGCTGACCCGCGCGTCCGCGCCCCGCCTGTTCTGGGACGCAACCGACGACACGGGCGCGCCGGTGCCCGACGGCCGCTACCTCCTCCGCGCCTTCACCACACAGTATGGGTTCGGCATCCCGGGCCTCAGCGACCTGGTCAAACGCACCATCACGGTCCGCCGCGAGTGACCCGACCGACCGGTTCGCGACTGCTTGCCATCAGCACCGAGATTGGCCGCGGCCACCCGGCCTACCTCGACTCGGTCCTGTCCGCCCTGTCCGATATGTCCGACGGGTCCGACGCTGTAACACTGGTAACGCTCGACCAGGTGTGCACCGAGGCCTGCCGAGGCGCATGGAACCTCGCCCGCTCACTGTACCGCATCGGCGCGCGTGGTGGGCTGCTCACCACCGCCTACAACCGGTTGCGCCGGGGCGCGCCCGGAAAGTGGCAACTCCGGCTGCTCGGCGCCGACCTGAAGCGCTTCTGTGCCGGGTTCACCGGCATCTGTCTGGTCGAGCATCCGCTCGTCGCCCGTATCCTGGCCCCGGTCTGCCGCATCGCCTACCTGCACGGCGAAATCGCCGCCCCGGCCGCGGCCGCGGTGCCTGGAACCTGGCGTACCTACGTACCGCTCGACGAAACCGCCGACGCGCTCGCGGCACTCGGCGTCAAGCGCGCAGCGTTGTCCGTCACCGGCCTGGTGATCGAACCCGACCTGCTCGCCACGGCCAAATCCATGTTCCACGCCCGTCGGGAACGGCTGGCGAAACGGGCACCGCTCTGCGTCGCGTTCTTCACGTCCGGCGCGTACCCGAAACCCCACGTCCGGCTCGTCGTCGAAGGCGTCAGGTCCTGCCTCGACGCCGGCCACCAGGTCATCGTCTTCGCCGGCACCGACCCGAAGGAATCCGGACGCCTCCGGCGTCGGCTCCCGGCATCAACCCCCACCCTCCAGGTCATAGCTTCCGACAACCGACAACAGGAGACCGGCCGCACCGCGGAAACGTTCCCGCGGTTCGACCTGATGGTCGCCGCCGCCCACGAACGAACCAGCTGGGCGGTCGGCCTCGGCCTGCCTCTGCTCGCGCTCACACCCGACATCGGCCCGTTCGCGCCGCTCAACCGTGCCTTCGCCGAGCAGGCCGGCGTGGCGCGGCCGCTCGACCTCGCCGGGGCCGGAACCCTCGGTCCCGATCTCACCCGGCTGCGCGATTCCGGGACACTGACAGCCATGGCCGACAGCGGCTACGACCTGTTTCCAACCAACGGTGCGGCCTGCATCGCCCGACACCTGCTCGACGCAGCAGTCCACTGATCGGCTTTGACCTGAACTCGGGTATTGACAGCCGGGCCTATTGTGGTATTCTGATACCAGAATGCCTAAAGAGATGAACAGCAATGGCTGACCTGCTCCACGTGTCGGACGGCGCGTCCCTTGCGATCCACGCCGCGCTACTGCTTGGCCGCGCTCCGGTCCACCGGCTGCGCAACCGGGACATCGCCGCTACCCTGCAGGTATCGGAGGCTCATCTGGCCAAGGTTTTGCGGGCGCTCGAACGAGCCCGGCTCGTCACCGCGACCCGGGGACCGACCGGCGGCTTTGAGCTGGCGCGACCCGCCCGGGATATCAACCTGAAGGAAGTGTACGAGGCCGTGGAAGGACCGCTACGGGTGGAGAAATGCCCCCTGGGTGTGCCTGCCTGCAACGGCAACGGCTGCGTACTGGGTGGGTTCTTCCGGTCCGTGGAACGCAAGATGGTCGCCCGGCTGAAACAAACGAGATTGTCCGACCTGAAGCTGAAACTGGGAGGTTGACGTGCCCGCATGTCGAACCATCATCAAGATTGACGAGGAGAAATGCACCGGCTGCGGTAACTGCATCCCGAACTGCCCGGAAGGCGCGCTCCAGATCATCGACGGCAAGGCCAGGCTCGTCAGCGACCTGTTCTGTGACGGGCTCGGCGCCTGTATCGGTCACTGCCCGGAAGGCGCCATCACCGTCGAGGAACGGGAAGCCGAGCCGTACGACGAGGACAAGGTGATGGAGAATATCGTGCCCCAGGGACCCAACACCATCGCCGCGCACCTGAAACATCTCAAGGACCACGGCGCGGTCGAGTACCACAGCCGGGCGGTCGAATACCTCAAGCAGCACAACATCCCGGTGCCGGCGGATGAACCGGAAGCCTGCCTTGCCTGCGGGTGCCCGGGTTCGGTGGTCCGGGAAATCGAACCCCCGGCCGAAGCCGCGGACACCGCGGCTGCGACCGGGTCCAGACCCTCACGCCTCCGCAACTGGCCGGTCCAGATCAGGCTCGTGCCGATCGACGCCCCATACCTGAAGAACGCAGACCTGCTGATTGCGGCCGACTGCGCTACCGCCGCCTGTCCGGACTTCCACGAGCGGTTCGTGCGCAACCGTATCCTGCTGATCGGCTGCCCCAAGTTCGACGACGCCGACCACTACCGCGACAAGCTGGCCGACATGTTCCGCCGGAACGCCCCCAATTCGGTGACCTGCGTGCGCATGACCGTGCCCTGTTGCTCCGGTCTTGTCCGACTGGTACGTGACGCAATCGCCGCATCAGGTCGGACGATTCCATTCGCAGAAGCTGTCATCCATATCGACGGCCACCCGGTCGAGAGCCCGGAATAGACAACCAACGAAGGAGAACCCATGAGTATGTTCTGCTACCAGTGCGAACAGACCGCAAGAGGCACCGGCTGCACGGTCAAAGGTGTCTGCGGCAAGGACGAAACGACCGCAATCCTCCAGGACCTGCTGATTCACGCGACCAAGGGCATCGCGATGTACGCCCACCGGGCTCACGAGCTGGGCGCCGCTGATGATGAAGTGAACACCTTTACTGCCGAAGCGCTGTTCACCACTATCACCAACGTCGATTTCGACCCCGAGCGGCTGCAGGGCCTGCTCCGGAAGGCAGCCCAGGTTCGTGACAAGGCAAAAGACCTGTATAACAAGGCGTGCGAGGAAGCGGGCAAGACGCCCGAAACCCTGTCCGGACCCGCGGCCTGGACTCCGGCTCCGGACATCGACGGCCTCGTGACCCAGGGCCGGGAAGTCGCAATCACCGGGCGCCGCGAACGGTTCGGCAACGACGTCGCCGACCTGATCGAACTGGCGGTTATCGGGCTCAAAGGCGTCGCCGCGTACGCGGACCACGCTCACATCCTGGGCCGGGAATCCAAGGAACTCCACGCCATGATGCACGCCACGCTCGACCTCCTGACCCGGGAGGATCTGACCGTGGACGAGTTGCTCGGTGCCTGCCTCAAGGTCGGAGAGACCAACTTCAAGGCGATGGAAATCCTCGATGAGGCCAATACTACGACCTACGGTCATCCTGAGCCGACCCTGGTGCGGGTCACCCCGGTCAAGGGCAAGGCGATTGTCGTGTCCGGTCATGACCTCAAGGACCTCGAACAACTGCTCAAGCAGACCGAAGGCAAAGGCATCAACGTCTACACGCACGGTGAGATGCTGCCCTGCCACGGGTATCCGAAGCTCAAGGCATACAAGCACCTGGTCGGTAACTACGGCGGGGCCTGGCAGGACCAGCAGAAGGAGTTCGCCGACTTCCCGGGTGCAATCCTGATGACCACCAACTGCATCCAGAAGCCGCGCGACAGCTACCAGGAACGGATATTCACGACCGGTCTCGTCGCATGGCCCGGCCTCACCCACATCGAAGCGGATACGGACGGCAGCAAGGACTTCACCCCGGTCATCGAAGCCGCGCTCGCCGCACCCGGGTTCATTGAGGATGCACCGGAGAAGACCATCACCGTCGGCTTCGGCCGCAACGCGGTGCTCGGCGTGGCCGACAAGGTCATCGCAGCGGTCAAGGCCGGCAAGATCAAGCACTTCTTCCTCGTCGGCGGGTGCGACGGCGCCAAATCCGGCCGCAACTACTTCACCGAATTCGCACAGAAAGTGCCGAAGGACTGCGTCATACTCACGCTCGCCTGCGGCAAGTACCGGTTCAACAAACTCGACTTCGGCGACATCGACGGCATCCCGCGCCTGCTCGACATCGGCCAGTGCAACGACGCCTACTCGGCAATCCAGATTGCGCTGGCGCTCAGCCAGGCGTTCGGCGTCGGCGTCAACGAATTGCCGCTGTCGATGATCATCTCCTGGTACGAGCAGAAAGCGGTCGCCATCCTCCTTACTTTGCTCCACCTCGACATCAAGAACATCCGGCTCGGCCCGACCCTGCCCGCGTTCATCACTCCGAACGTGCTCAACGTGCTGGTCGACAAGTTCAGCATCATGCCGACCACCACGGCTGACGAGGACCTGAAGGCGATTCTCGGCGGATAACAAAGCCTCCTTCTACGTATCCGCTGCGGCCTGCGGGGCGACAACCGTCGCCTCGCAGGCCGGCCCTTTGTTGCCGCGGACGGGGACATGACCGGCATCCGGTCCTCCGGATCCCGGATCGTGTCCCCAGGCCCCGGTTGCACCAGCGCAGTCAACGCTGTACCCTTGCGTCGTGACTGAACAACTCTGGACCTTGCAGCCGGTTGATTTGAACCGGCCCCATTTCGAGGTCATCCACTCCCTGTACAAGCAGAACGCGGCCCGGATCGGGTGGAACGAAGCCGGGTCCGGACTGGCGCTCGAGTTCCTGCTCGAAGACGACCAGCAGGCGGCCGAAGTTCGCGCCGCGATTGCCGCCGACCTCAAGGCAAAGGTGGAACGCCTCTACCCGGAGGCCGACTCAGTTAAACGCCTGCTGGAACTCCTCGAGCAATCCTGCTATCACCTGTCCAATATGTACACTGAAGTCCACTGGTTCCCGGTCAAACCAGACAGCACCGCGTGACAGCGCTTGGCACCGGACTGCACCGCCGCTCGACCGTCATCGACCTGCACTGCGACACGCTTTGCGAGCACGTGCACGGCCACCGGGACATGACCATTCGCTGCGACACCGGCCACCTCGACCTGCCCCGGATGCGCACCGGAGGACTCGACGCCCAGGTATTCGCGATCTGGACCGACCCTGCACGCTATGGCCCGGGCGAACGCGCGGCCTTCGTACACCGGTCCCTCAATGCATTCGACCGCATCGTCGCGAAAACCCCCGGCTTGGTCCGCGTCACCAACCCGGATGAACTGGCACGGGCGGTTGCCGCCGGCCGGGTTGCGGGAATCCTCGGAGTCGAAGGCGGCCACGCGCTTGAAGGCGACCTGACGAACATCAGCCGCTTCTTCGAACGCGGCGTCCGTGTTCTCACGCTGACCTGGAACAACTCGAACCCGTTCGCCCGTTCCTGCATGAGCCGGGACGGACACCATCGGGGACTGACCAGGCTCGGCCGCGAAGCGGTAGGACACATGAACCGGCTCGGCATCGTCATCGACCTGTCCCATGCGTCGGACAAGACTTTCAGCGACGTGCTCGATACGAGCACCGCACCGGTCATCTGCTCCCATTCCGCGTGTCGTGCCCTGCGCCGGTTTCCCCGCAACCTGACCGACCGGCAGCTCCGGGCGCTGGGCGAAGCGGGCGGTGTTATCGGGATCGTCTTCCTGCCTTACTTCCTCCACAGGAACTACCGCCAAGTTTCCATCGAAGACGTACTCGACCATGTCGAGCATGCCGTTTCGGTGGCCGGTATCGACGCGGTTGCCCTCGGCTCTGATTTCGACGGGTTCAGCGACCCGCCAGCCGCCGGCCTCAAGGACGTCACTCGCCTCCCAGCGCTGACCGCCGGGCTGGTCCGGCGCGGCTTCCCGCCCGGGGCAATCCGGAGCATCTTGGGCGGCAACTTCCTGCGGGGCTGGCGTCGGGCAACCGCAATCGACCGAGCTCAGCAACCCGCTTGACCGGCTGGACAGAACCGCTATCCTTCACTATCCGGATTCAGGCTCGGTCGAATCAGGTCGAGTCCGGCTTCCGGGCTGAGAACACCGGCCCCGAGTGGCCGACGATAAGGAGATGGCTATGAGACGCCCTGCAATTGTTGGACTCCTGGTGATGCTGGCTCTTGCCGCATTGCTTCCCGCCCAGGAGATCCTGTTGTTCGAGGATTTTGACAGTCCGTGGAACACAACTAGCCCACCCAACGGCTGGACCATCTACTTCGAGCAGAGTCCGGAGCGCAACGACTGGAGTCGGGCCGAAGCGAACGGACTGCCGTGGGAAGACAACAACACACCTTATGCGGTTATCGACTCCACACCGCCGCACGAAACCGGTGAGGACTCATTGATTACGCCTGTCATCGACTGCTTCGGCTACTCCCAGGTCACCCTGCGCTGCTCCACTTTCTTCAAAGGATCAATCGGCGCCTACGCGAGCCATCTGCTCGGATCCGTGGACAATGGGCCGTTCGACATCCCGGTATTTGACTACTCCGGCTCCCAGATGAACGAACTCCAGGTCATCGACCTCGACTGGGCCGCAGACCAGCCCGAAGTGCGTCTCGCCTGGGTATTCGTCGGCTCAACCGACATGATTGACTACTGGGCCATCGACAACGTCACGGTGCTGGGCACGAGCGGTGGTGGCGGCATTGATGTCGGAGTGGAGGTGATCACTACCCCCCGGGGACCCTCCAACTACAACACAATCATCACCCCAACCGTATTCGTCCACAACTTCGGCGAGGAACCGGCGTCCTTCATGACACTCATGACCATCGGCCTCGGCTACCAGGACTCAACCCAGGTTGAAAACCTCGAGCCGGGCGAGTCGGCCCCGGTGGTTTTCACGGACTGGCTGGCGGAGCCCAACGGACAGGTACTTCAGGTATCGGCCCGGACCATGCTCGTCGGCGACGAGAACCCGGACAACGACCGCGCCGACACGACTACAATCGTGGTCTTCCCGGACCTGACTCCGTACCGGTTCCTGGTCCCGGCCGACACGGTTGACTCGGGCACCGTGATCACACCGACGGTGGAAATCGTGAATGTCAGCGAGCGGGAGGCCGGCGGATTTTCCTGCTCCCTCAGCGGCTCGGACGGTTACTTCGCCGTTGCGGAGGTCGACCCGATGTACCCGGGCGAGACCCGCGAGGTCACGTTCCCGGGCTGGACGCTCAACGTCCCCGGCGGGGTGGTCGCCCGGTGCAGCATCATGCTCGCCGACGCCGACCCGTCCAACGACACGCTCTGCAAGCGGTTCTTCGTGCGTGGTGGCGACATAATCGACGTCGCTGCGCTGCGGGTCTTGTCCCCCGGCGGTGCCGTGCTGGAAAGCACCATGATCGTCCCAATTGGCGAGTTCCGCAACAACGGTCAGGCCCAGGCAAGCGTCGCCGTTAGCTTTGCAATCCACAACTCGCTCGGTCAGGAAGTATTCTCCGACCAGTACATGCCGACCATTGAGCCAGGCGACACCGATACCGCCTACTTCGCAGCATGGACCGCCTTTCCGAGGGGCTCATACGTCGCGACCTTCTCCGTGTATCTGTCCGGGGACGTAAACCCGGCCAACGATACGGCCCGGCTCGACTTCGAGGTTTCGGACGAAATCCATGACGTCGGCGTCGAGGCAATCCTCAACCCGGTCGGCTCGATCCAGGAAGGACAGGTCACTCCACGCGTACGCTTTCGCAACTACGGCGACACCGAAGAGACCTTCGCGGCCCGGTTCACCATCAACGAAGGTTCGTTCAGCGTCTACGAAGACACAATCCAGTTGACGGTACCGCCTTTCAGCCCTTGGACCGCCATGTTCGGCCCATGGAGCGCAACGTCAGGGAACTACACCGCCCGCTGCACGACGATGCTCGCCGGCGACGCGAACCCGGCCAACGACATAAGCAGCAATACCTTCCGGGTCGAAACCACCGTTGCCGATCCCGGCTGGCATGAGGTCGCGCCGGTACCAGCAGCGCCGAGCGGCGACCCGGTGAAACGCGGCGGTGCGCTGACCACCATGCCGACCGGCGACGGCATCTCCGTCTTCGCGCTCAAGGGCAACAAGACCGGCGACTTCTACTCCTACAACCCGGCCACCGACCGCTGGGACAACCTGACATCCGTGCCCGACGGGCCGGACGGCCGACAGGTCAGGAAGGGCGGTCGGCTCTGCGGTGACGGCGAGCACTAC
>CBDUZK010000066.1:0-11359 GCA_965371675.1 uncultured bacterium
ACGGGCGTCTGGATGGCCACGTTTCCTTTGCGTCAGTCCACAGTTTCGATGTGTCTTCGTAGTAATCGCCTGTGATTGTCGCGGTCGCTCCGAACTTGTGGATGCCCATGACGTAGTAAACCACTCTGTCGCCCGGCTGCATTCGTTGAACCTGTTTGCGGAACCGATGTGAGAGGCCTTGGAACTTGAAGCCGAGAACGTCTCGGTCGTGCTTGAAGTTGGCGGGCGAAGTGACGATCAACCAGTATTGCATCTGCCTACTCCTCAGTGGATTCTGTCGGCACACCTGATACCCATAACCCCTGCACGATAGCGGCAGGATGCGTTGCTGTCAACTGGCGGGTTCTGTCATTCGTAACTCGGCATTCGGAATTTCCCTGTTGGTTTCATTCCCACCATTCACCGATGAAGAAGACGATGTCGTCGTACGGGCCGAAGAGGGGGTTGTGGCAGAGGAAGTCGGACGGGACGTAGCCGGGCATTACGTCGCGGCGGTTTGTGCCGTCGGCGTCCATCAGCCAGATGTCGTAGCGGCCTTCGGTGCCGACCGCGGAGACGAGGAAGATGAGTTCCTGTCCGTCCGGGGACCAGTTGGCAATGCCCTGGGTCCAGCCGGTTTCGGTGAGCCGGGTTTCGCCGGTGCCGTCCGGGTTGATGAGGAAGATGTCGTAGTTGCCATGGGTGGTCTGGTCGTCGACCATCCGCTCGAACACGATGCGGGTGGCGTCCGGGCTGAGCCGGGGGTCGTAGTCGCCGAAGGGGAGGACCGCGTTGCCCCATTCGCCGGCCCGGGGCGGGTCTGTGACCTGTCTCGCGCCGGTCCCGTCGTCGTTCATCATCCAGGCCCGGCTGCCGGTCGTGAACGCGACTTCGTTCTCGACCCAGCTGATGTCCGCGTCGTGTGAGCCGGAGTCGTAGAGCAGGCGGGCGTTGTCTCCGTCAGCCTGCATGAGCCAGATGTCGAGCGTGGAGTCGGGCCAGGAGAGGTACATGAGGCGGGAGCCGTCGGGCGACCATGCCGGGTAGGTGTCGAGGATGTCGTTGTCGGTGAGCCGCGCGTAGCCGGTGCCGTCGATGCCGATGGTGCAGAGTTCCTCGTGTTCGAGGTCGTCACAGCCGATGCGCCGGGAGAAGGCGAGCCGTTGTCCGGCCGGGTCGAGCGCGAGTTTGTCGAGCCGGTCTTCGACGGCCCAGATGAGACCGATGTCGCCGGTGGCAAGGTCAATGGTGTAGATGCCGAAGTGGCCTTCTTTGGGCACGAGCCGTCCGTCGTTGAACAGGTAGCAGCGGACGGAGATGAGCAGCAGGGCGGGCAGTAATGTCCGGAGAAGCGCAGTTTTCATGCCGGCACGATAGCGGAGGGGCGGGCGGGTGTCAAATGGAGGAGCCAGGAAAGGAATGAGGAGGGAGGAATGAGGACGGAGGAGGGACTAGAAGTAGTTGGGGTTCGCTGGTGTGCGCCGCCCGAGTCGCCGGATGATGCCGGTGAGGATGTTGTACCCGGGGACCTGTTTCATGTACCCGCGGTATTCGTCCCCGAACTTCTCGATGTTGCCCTGGTCCACTCCTTTGAGGCTGAAGTGGAAGATTGCGCTGGCGACCGCGCCGAGCGCGACGATAATCCAGTGCTGGCCGACGAGCATCAGTGCGAAGGTGAACACGTAGAAGGACAGGTACTGCGGGTGGCGGACTATTGAGTAGAGTCCGGTTGTGACCAGTCGTGTGGTATGGACGTAGCTCCTGCCTTTCTCGACACCGGCCTTGCGGCGGAAGAAGAAGATGGGCAGCCAGGCGAGCACGCAGCCGGCTATCCAGAGTGCGTAGCCGAGGTACTTGAGCACCGGGACGTAGTCCCGGCCGATGATGAAGAGGAGGACGAACTGGGCAACCAGGATTGCGCCGCCGATTGAAGCGGGGATTACACCCTTTCGATGAGGGGTTCCCTGCCGGGCGGTCAGGCTCTGCATGGGCTTCTAGTGCGGGCGGGAACACGGTCCCGATCCCGAGGAGGATTGGGGCATGTCCCCGCGAGTAGTTTTCTGCCGGGTTACTTCGTCCGCAGGTCGTTCTTCTTGATGTAGGCCCACATGCCTTTCATCAGGTCGAACCATTTGACGACCGGCACGTCGCCGAAGACGGCTTTCAGGTTGGCATCGGTCTTGACCTGGAGCGCGGCGAGGCCTTTGCCTTCACCTTTGGTCTTCAGGTTGTGCTCGTTGGCATAGGCCGAGATGCCCTTGAGCAGTTCGGTGGCCTTGAGTTCCGGCTTGCCGTAGATGGCCTTGAGCGGGCCGTCCGCCCTGATGCGAATTGCGGTCAGGCCTTTCTTTTCTGCCATGGTGACTCCTTTCGTCTGTCACATCCGCTGTGTTTCTACCGTCGAGCGTAGCGCGTCCGATGGGCTTGTCAACTGCTGTCGCACGGAATGTGAACACCAAGGTCGCCAGGAACACCGAGAGAACAGGGGGAGGAGTGAGGAGAAGACTGAGGATTGAGGAGAGAGGAGAGAGGACCGAAGAGAGAGGAGTGAAGACTGAGGAGGGAGGAAGGAGGAAGGAGGAGGGAAATCTGCAATCACCAATCTGGAATCTGCAATCGGAGCGGGGGGACGGTTATCAGTTGTGGAGTGCCGAGGGGGGGATTTGAACCCCCATGGGCTTGCGCCCACTAACTCCTGAGGCTAGCGCGTCTGCCAGTTCCGCCACCTCGGCACAAATTGTCGGCCTCGCTGGCGGTTGGCGTAAGGATGGTTCATGCTATCCGCCAAATCCGCCACCTCGGCACAGATTGTCAGGCCAGCGGTAAGGATATTGTGAAACCGGCGGTAGTCAAGATGAGGCGGAGAGGAATGAGGAAGTGAACCGCCAAGGACGCCAAGGTAGGAAATGACCAAGGCCCAAGTCCCAATGACCAGCAGAGCCAAGAAGAGAGATGTCACTGCGAGGAGCGTAGCGACGTGGCAGTCTCAAGCGTGGACCGAGGGATTTCGCGTGCGGAAGCCGGATTCGTCATTCGTACTTCGGCATTCGGAATTGAGGTAGCCGCCAAGGCTACCCGGCGTCAGGGCGCGAGCAGGGCGCGGAACGTGGGTCGGCCGGAGGAGCAGAACAGTTCCGCCCTGATGCCATCCCGGGTGGAGTTGACGCCGAGGTCGAGGCTCCAGGTTCCTTCCGGCGCGAACCGGAGCCGGACGTGGTAGGCGGGGCGGGTGATGGTGACGTGGCCGCCTGTGATTCTCTCCCTGATGAACGTGAAGCGGAGTTTGACGGGTCCGGCCTTGTATGTGATGCTCGGTCGCCTGCAGGTAAGGCAGGTCCCGGTCCAGGTGCCGTCCGGCGCGAGAGAGACCGCGGCGTGGCGGCCGCGGCTGCGCCAGTCGTAGCGGCCGTGGAGCCGGCCGCGTGCGTCGGTGGTGAGTTCGTGGCGGGAGCCGGCCGGGCCGCAGGTGGTGTTGAGCCGGAGCACGCGGTCCGGGCCGCGCCGGGCCGCGAAGTCGTGCTCGCTCCCGGTGACCCGGACGGAGAGGCTTGTGCTGCTCATCCTTCTTCCGGGCGGACCCGCACGAAGTCCTGTTTGCGGATGGTGCGGGTGCGTCGGCAGACTTCGTATCCTTCCGGGCTGCCGTCGTCGTTGGTGTTGCCTTCGATGGTGTCGAACGTGCCGTCGGCGTGGGCGCGGTAGACGATGCCGGTGTGGCTCCAGCCGCGGCCGCGCCGGACCAGGAAGATGGTGCCGGGCGGTATCTGGTTCGGTTCGGTCACGCGGGGGCCGGCGATGAACGTGTCGTGTTCGCGGCCGGTGGTGGCGAAGTCCGGGGCCCAGTAGGTGTAGGCGTGGGGTTGGGTCACGCCCTTGGTGTCGGCCGCGTGCTTGAGCAGGAAGGAGACGAAGCCGGCGCACCAGGCCCACTCCCGGCCCTGGTTGCCTTTCATGTACAGGCGCACCCATGGCCCCATGTCCTGCCCGCCGATTTCGCGCGGGTGGCGTCGCAGGTGCGCTTTGCCGTGAGCGAGGACGAGCCGGGTGAGCGAGCGGCGGCGGGGACGGATGGGCCGGAGCGCGTGCGTCATCGGTCGGATGAGCCAGTTGAAGGTCTTCTTGTTCACGATGCCGGTCTGTCCGAGCCGTTTGCGCTGCTGGAACCGTTTGACCGCGCGTTCGGTGGCCGGGCCGAAGTCGCCGTCGATAACGACTTCAAACCCGTTGAGGCCGAGCCATTCCTGGATGAGTTTGACATTCCGGCCTCTGCTGCCGGGTTTGAGCGTGCGGTCGAGAGTCAGATCCTGCGCGGCCATCCGCCTGTCCTCAGAAGCTGTCCGCGACGTCGGTCACTTTGACGTTGTCGCAGAGCATCCACTCGGGCACGCCGAACGCTTCGGGCGAGCGGCGGCCGTAGGTCGAGGATACGTTCCTGGATACCGACCGCTGCGATAGTGCCACCACGTTGCCGAGCACCGACGGGCAGGTGTCGGTGAGCCGGGTCGAGAACATCGGGGCCGTGAACTTTCCGTTCTGGATGCGCCGGGCGTTGAAGCGCGAGGAACCGGTGAACAGGCCCTTGGTCGGGTCGGGCAGGTGGATGTAGTGCAGGTGCGGGATGTAGAGCGCGTCGCCCGCCAGTTCGAGGGCCGGGTCGAGCCCGGCCGGGCCGTCGCCGGTGGCGAGCACCAGGTCGGTGTTGCCGAGGTCGTGGCCGGTCGGTGGCTTGCCGTACTTGGCCGCAGTGGCGGTGTCGTACATCAGGCCGCGGAATATGCCGGCTTCGACAATCTTGAACGGCCGCCGCCGCTTGCCGCTGAAGTCGAACGGCATGCCGAACACGTCCGGGTGGGTCGGGTCGTCGGTCAGGGTGATGGATTCGCAGAAGAGCTTGTCGCCGAACTGCTTGCCGGCGGTGTAGGCGCGCTTCTCTTCCCAGGACCGGCCGAAGAAACCGCCCCAGATGCTGAGCATGACCAGTTCACCGATGGCCTGGGGGCCGAACAGCACGCGCTGGCGACCGGTCGCGGTCGCGTAGCCGGCGTTCTGTTCGTACACGGGCAGCAGGTCGGCGAACCCGGCGATGACGTCTTCGGCCGTGAACGCACCCACCTTCTTCTGGCTGCGTTCAGCCGACAGCTCCCATTTCTTGTCCTGTTCCTTGAGCACCATCACGAACTGGCCGTCGGTGAGCCGGCGGTAGGCTTCGTTGTCGTTCGCGGTGGTGACGTAGTACATCTCGGTTGAGCCAGTGGACCAGGAGCCGGAGAAGTCGTACTTGCCGCGCGGCTTCAGTTCCCTGACCACCCGCGCGCACAGGTCGGTCTTGGCCGCCGCGGACAGGGTCTCGATTTCCGGGTCGTAGCCGGTCGTGTCATCGATGTTCTCTTCGACCTTGCCGAAAATCGGGTCGTAGCCCTTGGGCAGCGCCGCCTTGCAGTTCTCGGCCGCGTGGCCGATTGCCTCGCGGAGCTGGTCGGCCGACGTGATGTCCGCGGTCAGGGAGAAGGAGCCGGCTTTGCGGCCGTCCTGCACCGACACGTCGAGCCGGCTGAGCGCCTCGTGGGTGGAGAGCGCGACCGACGAGTTGCCGAGCCGGATCAGGCTGGAGTTCTCGCGGTGGAAGGACAGCTCGGCGTTGACGCCCTGTTTGCGGGCCTGGTCGCGGGCCGAGCAGAGCAGGTCGCGGATTCTTGGTTCCAGCATGGCTACTCCTTTTCTCCGGTCTGGACATTGCTGAACCGCATCACCGGGATGCCGTGGCCGAGTTCCATGACCTGGTTGGGCTCGCCCTTGCCGCAGTTGGGCACGGACTGGAGCAGCCAGGTGGACCGGTCGCCGACCCGGTCGAGCGATTTCCAGAAGTCGATGGTGTGACCCTGGTAGGTGGCGTTCTTGAACACGCGGCCGCGTTTACCGTCCTTGACTTCCCACGCGATTTCGGTGCCGAAGTGGAAGTGCTCGCGGTTCGAGCCGATTGACCATGAGACCGGGACGTCGACGATGATGCCGTCTTCGGTGGCGGCGATGATGTCGTCGAGGGTGCCGTCCGGGCCCGGGTCGATGTTGACGTTGGTCATGCGGTCGATTGGTGTGCGGTAGAAGGCGCAGGCCCGGGCCGCGGTGCCGGATTCGGTCACGACCGTCCGGCCCGCCTTGGCGTTGGTCTCGCCGAGGTCGGTGCGCGAGGAGATGACGTTGACGAGGACGCCCTTGTCAATCAGCAGGTAGTCGCGCTGGGGCGTGCCTTCGTCGTCGAACCCGAAGGTGCCGGGTGAGTTCTCGACAATCCCGGCCCGGGCGTTCAGTTTGTCGGAGCCGTAGCGGAGGGTGCCGATCATCTCGGGCCGGACGTGGGACCCGCCGGCGTAGGACAGCTCGTAGCCGAGGATGCGGTCGAGTTCGAGCGCGTGGCCGATGGTTTCGTGGACTTGGAGGAAGCCCTGGCCCGGGAGGATGATGAGGTCGCGCCTGCCGGGCGGCAGCGGGTCGGCCGCGACAATCTCGGACAGCTCGCGTTTGATGCGTTCGGCGTGGTCCGCGAAGTAGTCCGGGTTGGTAATCCATTCCCAGCCTCGGGTGCCGGTGCCGTCGCTGTACAGCTCGATTGACCGGCGCTGGGTGCGGCCCTCCTTGTCCGGGGCCATCACCATCATCGTCGCGAACGTGTTCAGCATCCAGCGGCTGACCGTGGTGCCGTCGGTGTTCCAGTAGTGGATTCTGCGGCGCTGGAACCGGGCGTGGACGATGCGCTGCTTGACCGCGTCGTCCTTGAGCCGGGCGTCGAGACCCTTGAGGAAGTCCAGTTTCTCCGCGAGCGGGACGTCGAACGGGTCCTTCTGCGACGGGGAACGGTACTCGCCCTTTGCCGGCTGCGGGGTTCCCATGTCCTTGGGGAAGCCGGGCAGCGCGGCCGCGGCGCGGGCGTTGTCCAGGGCCCGGTCGAAGACGGCCGGGACGGCGTTCAGGTCCGCGGTGGCGGCGAAGCCCCACGCGCCGTCTTTGAGCACGCGGACCCCGATGCCGCGCTCGAAGCCGCGGTTGTTGGATTCCAGGTTGCCATCGTACAATACAACCCGCTGGCTGCTGTCTTCGTCATAGAAGCGTGCGTCAGCGAAACTGCAGCCCCCGGATTTCATCCGGTCGAGCTGTTCGCGGACGATGGATGCCATCTTGTCGGCGGTCATGTTCACTGTTGACTCCTAAGGTAATTCTTCGCCTCTACTGCAGGAAGCCCGATATTATGCCCGGCGGGTCGCGGATTGCAAGCGGAGCGACCGGCTTGACAGGGCGGAGCGGGCGAATACAGTTCCAGTGAGGTTTTTGTTGACCCTGTTTCCCGCGAGGCTGCGAATCATGCTGCCGGCGCTCATGCTGCCGGCCGTGCTGCTCGTCACCGGGTGCGCGTATTTCAACACCTACTACAACGCCCAGAACTACTACAAGGACGGGATGCGGCTGAAGGAGCAGAAGCAGGTCGGGCAGGCCAAGGGCAAGTTCGAGAAGTCGATTGAGAAGTCGGCCTACGTCCTGACGCGGTGGCCGAAGTCGAGATGGGCCGACGACGCGACTTTCCTGATCGGGCTCAGCTACTACCAGATGGGCCACTACGGCAAGGCAATCCACCACTTCGAGCGACTGGTGCTGGCCTTCCCGAAGTCCGCGTTCGCGTCCGAGGCGACGCTGCACCGGGGCCTGTCGATGCTCCGGCTCAAGGACTACGGCACGGCGCGCGTCCTGCTGGACCAGGTGCGGCGTGACTATCCGCACCTGCGCGACGTGGCCGCGTTCCGCCTGGCCGAGGCGGACTACCTGCGCGACGAGTACGAGCGCGCGGTGGATTCGCTGGCCGCGTTCGTGGAGCAATTCCCGCGCTCGCGGTACGGGTCGAAGGCGGTGTACTACCTGGCGGAGAGCAACTTCGCGCTCGAGCGCTGGGACGAAGCCCAGCGCTGGTACGAGCAGGCGGCCAGGATGCAGAGCGTACCGAAGGAGCGGGTGGAGGCGAAGCTGAAGGTGGTCGCCTGCGAGCTTGAACGCGGGGAATGCGAGGCCGCGGCCCGGCTGGTCCGGGACGTGCTGGGCCGGTTCGCCGACCTGGACGACGAGGCCCACCTGCTGCTGGGCAAGGCGTACGCGGAGATGGGCGACGACAAGGATGCAATCGCGGCCTGGAGCACTGTCAAAGGACGCAACGCGCTGGGCGCCGAGGCGTTCTTTCGTATCGGCAAGCATCACGAGGAGCTGCGGGACTTCACGACCGCCCGTGCGTACTACGATACCGCCCGGTCGCGCCGGGCGAGTTCGGATTTCGGTGTGCTCGCGATCAAACGGCTGTCGCTGCTCGACGCGTTCGCCGCCGGCGACTCGACCGACCGGGAGCCGCCCGAAGCGCTGTTCCTGCTGGCCGAGGTCCATAACCTGAACCTGGCCGAGTACGACCAGGCGAAGAACCTGTACCAGCAGGTGTACGATTCGTTCCCGGACAGCGACTGGGCGCCGAAAGCGCTGTTTGCCAAGGCCTGGCTGCTGCGGAACGTGGACGCGGATTCGGTGCCGGCGGAGACGCTGGCGCGACAGGTCATTCATGAATACCCGGATACGGAGTATGCCGATGAGTCGCGGCGCTGGCTCGGGCTGTCGGTGCCGAAGCGGGCGAAGAAGGTGGTCGTCCCGCCGGAAACGACGGCGGTGAAGCCTGTGCCCGAGCCGGTGAAACCGGAGGAGCCGGAAGAGCCGAAGCAACCGGACGAGCCGGGCGAGATTGCCGAGCTGCCGCCGGAGATGACCCGGTGGGACGAATCCGGGCTGCCGGGGCGGTCGAGGCCGCCTGACGCGCCGGCCGAGCGGCCGGGCCGGATGCCGCACCGACCGGATGAGGGACTGGTTGAACTGATTGAAGAGAAAGTCCGGACTGAGCCCGAACCGGAGACCGGGGATACCGGTCTGTCGCCGGTGGTGCCGGAGCCGGTTCCCGTGGACACGGTCGTCGAGGACCCGTCGGTAGTGTCGGAACCGCCGGTTGCGGATACGACCGCCGGGGAGCCGCAGATTCCCTATCTGGACGGGACGGTGGACGAGCTTGAGATAGTGCATTTTGTCACCGACCGCTGGGAAATCCGACCGGATGATGCGGAGGCCCTGATGCGGGCGACCGCGTGGCTGAAGCAGAACCCGACCGTGAATGTGACCGTGGTCGGGCACTGCGACCCGCGCGGAGCCGAGGCGTACAACCTCGGCCTCGGCGAGCGGCGTGCGCAGGTGGTGCGCGACTTCCTGTTCAACGCCGGGATTACCGGGAACCGGGTCGGGATTCGCAGCGAAGGCGAGCGCCGACCGATTTCGACTTCGCCGGATGAGTACTGGCTCGACCGGCGAGCCGTATTCGAGGTGCGGTGAAGAGCCGGCGCGTACCAATCGGGGCGAGGCGGCAACTGGCCCCGGGTGTGTTTTCCCTCGTCCTGGAAGCGCCGGCGCTCGCGCGGCAGGCGCAACCCGGCCAGTTCCTGAACGTGAAGGTGTCCGAAGGCCCGGACCCGCTGCTGCGCCGGCCGATATCGATCGCGGACGTGTATGACGACCGGGTACGGATTGTATTCCGGGTCGTCGGCCGCGGGACCGCGCTGCTGGCGCGCCGGTGTCGGAGCGACATGCTCGACGTGCTCGGGCCATTGGGCCGACCCGCGTTCCAACCGCGCAACCGCAATGTCGTGCTGTGCGGGGGCGGGGTGGGTGCTGCCCCGCTGCTGTTCCTGGCTCGACAGTTGAGTTGGCACAGCCGGGTCGTCGCGTGCCTGGGCGCGCGCACGCGGGCGCAACAGATGCTCGTGGAAGACTTCCGGGCCCTGGGTGTCGGCGTCAGCCAGGCCACCGACGACGGCAGCGCCGGGTACCACGGGATGGTGACCGACATCGCGACCATGGCGGTGCGCGCGGTCGAGCGGCCGCTGGTGTATGCGTGCGGTCCGAAGCCGATGCTCGCTGACCTGGTGCGGCGGGTTGACCCGGTGCCGGTCTGGGGCTACGTCGAGGAACGGATGGGGTGCGGGACCGGTATCTGCTACTGCTGCGCCCTCCCGAAACGCGGCGGGGGGTACGTCCGGTTCTGCACCGAAGGCCCGGTCGTGCGGCTCAACGAGGTGGAACTGTGAAGCTCACGACACGCATCCGCCGGCTCGAGTTCGCCAACCCGGTGCTGGCCGCGTCCGGGACCTGGGAGTTCGGATTGCGGTTCGCGCCGGTGAGCAACGCGCTCGGCGGCATCGTGACCAAGGGCATCACGCTCAAGCCGCGCGCGGGCAACCCGGGACCGCGGATCGCCGAGTTTCCCGGAGGAATCCTGAACTCGGTCGGGCTTGAGAACCCGGGCGTCGAGGCGTTCGCGCGTGACCTGCTGCCGCGTATGGCGAAGCTGCGGTGCCGGGTCATCGTGAACGTGGCCGGGTTCCGGGTCGGCGAGTACGGTGACATCACGGCCCGGCTCAAACACCCGCGGGTGGACGGGTTCGAGGTGAACGTGTCCTGTCCCAACGTCCGGCAGGGCGGGGTCGCGTTCGGGCAGAACCCGCGCACGGTGCAGCGCATCACGAAGCTGGTGCGGGCCCAGACCCGCAAGCCGGTCATCGTCAAGCTCACCGCCAACTTCATCGACCCGGCGGAAACGGCCCGGGCCGCGGAGCAGGGTGGCGCGGACGCGGTTACGATCATCAACACGCTGTCCGGTCTGGTGCTGGACGATGCGGGCCGGCCGTTCCTGGGCGGGCGCACGGGCGGGATATCCGGCCCGGCGCTCAAGCCGTTCGCGCTGTTCTGTGTCGACCGGGTCGCGCGCGCGGTGCGCATCCCGGTCATCGGGTGCGGCGGCATCATGACCGGGGCGGACGCGCTCGACTTCATCAGCGCCGGGGCGAGCATGGTGCAGGTCGGGACCGCGAGCCTGGTCGACCCGCAGGCCCTGGCACGCATCTGGCGCGAGCTGCGCGCGCTCGGGCGAAAGGAACGGGTTGCAGACTGGAACGAGATAGTCGGCCGGACGAGGAGGACGGATTGACCAGGATTGCGTTCGCGGTGAACGTCGGCGATGAAAAGAAAGCGCTGGAGTGGCTTGACCTGCTCGGCACGTCGGTCGACTGCTACAAGCTGCAGATGGACCTGTTCGGCCGGGCCGGGCCGCAACTGGTGCGCCGGTTCGTGGACAGCGGGGCCGAAGTGTTCCTGGACCTGAAGTTCCACGACATCCCGAGCGTGGTCGGCAAGGCGGTCAGCACGGCCGCGGACATGGGCGTGTCGCTCCTGACCGTGCATGCGGCCGGGGGCGGCAAGATGCTGGCCGCGGCGGCGGCAGCGGCGCGGGCCGCGGGCGACAGGCGACCGCTGGTGC
>CBDUZK010000067.1:0-11188 GCA_965371675.1 uncultured bacterium
GCGGGTGTCGAGCTGGAGTTCGGTTCCGGCCGGGACCGTGGCCCGGGGCTGGATGCGGCCGAACGTGGCCGGGCCTTCGCAGTCGTGCGGGTCGGATACGTACTGGCCGGTCGGAGAGTAGCCGGGGGCCAGGCGATGGAGTTCGGCGGGTTGGGAGGTGCCGATGAGGGGGGGTTCAGGGCTGTCTCCGTTGATGCAGATGGTGCGGTTGGGTTCGAGTTGCTGGAGGGTGGTGGGCTGTCCATGGGCGTCGAGCCGGTAGATGGTGCCGTCGTCGCCGGTGGCGACGATGAGCCCGGCATCATCGGTGAGGATGTCGTAGATGGTGGATTCTTCCAGTTGCCATTCCCAGAGGGCGTTGCCGTCGGGCTCGACTGCGTAGACCGCGCTGTAGTTGGGGTCGTCGTCTTCGCCGGGGTTGGCGGCGACATAGACCAAGGAGTGAGGAGCGAGGAGTGAGGATGAAGGAGGGAGGGATTTCCGGACGGCGAGGGCGCGGATTTCGTCAAGCGGGGTGTCGTAGAGGACGGAGACCTGGGGAGGAGTGAGGAGTGAGGACCGAGGACTGAAGGTGAGGCGGTAGACGATGCCGTCCGGGGAGGTGCCGACCAGAAGATCGGTGCCGGGGTTGAGCCATGCGAGGGTGGTGAGGTGGGCCTGGGGCGCGGTGTACACGAGATCGGTCGTGCCGTTGGGCCGGATGCGGTAGAGGTAACCGTTGGGGCCGGTGGCAGCCCAGATTTCGCCGTTGGGGCCGGGGAGGAGGTCGAAGATGTATTCCTGCTCGGTGGCGTAGAGCTCCGTGACAGTGCCACCGGCAGTGGTGCGGTGAATGGTTCCCTGCGGGGAGAGGCCGAAAATCAGGGTTCCGGGGTGCGAGGGGTCAATGGTGAGCGTGAGGATTTCCCCGGCGCCGGCGTCGTAGGCGGTGTGGAGCGTGCCGTTGCGATCCAGTCGGTAGAGGCGACCACTGCTGCCGGTTGCGACCCAGATGTCGCCGCCGCGAGTTTCCCGGATGTCCCAGACGGCATTCTCGTCGAAGGCGGTGAGCCGCGTGACCGTGGGGGCAAGGGTGACGAGGCCGTGGTGGTCGATTGCGATGTTTTCGTGGTCGGAGTGCTCGGTGGTGAGCAGGTCCGGGCCCTGGACGGTCCAGAGAGCCGCGAGGAAAAGGAGGGAGAAGGGAAGAAGGATGAGGAAGGAGAGGCGGGGTTCTTTCATCGGCGTACCTCCAGTTCTATCTCGAACACGCCGGCAATGGGTCCTTCAAGCTGCCATGAGCTTTCGAAGAGTTTGGTTTCGTTGGTCATCTGGACCGGGCCGGTGGCGCCATCCTGGAGTATCGTCGCGCGGATGGTGGGGGGGGGAGCCGGGAGTTCGAGGTTGTCGATGGTGATTCCACCGACCGGTACGTACCCGGCCACGACAAGTTCGTTCTCCCTTCCGGTCTGGCCGACGCGCTGGAGTAGCGCATTGAGCCCGGCCGGTTCCATCAGCCCGGGCGCGCGCGCGGCTTCGCGGTACATGAGCGAGTCGCGTGGGGATATCACAAGTGTGAGCGTGCCGTCGGCGGCGACGGATGGGATGTCGACCGTGAGGGCCCGCGTGCTGAGTGTGCCTTCCTGGTCGCGCAGGGTGAGGTTGAGCTTCAGTTGTTCTCCCGGTTTCACCGTCCAGGTGGTGGGTCGGGCCGCGATGATGGTCTGCCGGTGGAGGCCCTGGCGGAAGCGGAAGTCGAAGTCGATCCGCGTGAGTTCCACGGGTCGGAAGCTGTTCTCGACCACAAGGAGTAGTTCCTGCATCGCGGTCCGGAACAGGTTTTCGGTGGCGGACCGGCCGGTGTAGAGGTGTCTGGTCGTGAGTTCGATGGTGTCTTCGACTGTGAGGGTCATCTGCGCCGCGAGCGTGATTTCTTCCATGCTGCCTTCGGTGGCGCTCACGACGTCGGCGAGGCCGTAGGCGGTGAGGAGCGGGATGAACCCGGGAATGCGGGCGACGCGGTAGGCGTACTGCCGGTCCGCGGCCGGCGACTTGACCTTGACGTTCACCGGGAGCATGTCGGGTACCGGACCGATTGTGCCGCCGATGGCCGAGAGCCGGTCCTGCGTTACCGTCCCGATAATCTCGGTGGCGGAGAAAAGCTTGAAGGAGGAGGCGACCGACGGGATGATGGTGTGGATGACGCCGCCCGACATGGGCATCGCGATTGCCCCGGCCTGGAACATCGGGTGGCCGAAGGCGAGCAGGCGGTTGCCCTCACGGTGCGTGATGGTGCCGATTGCCGATATCCTGACGTCGCCGGTGACGAGTATGACTCCGATGGCACCGCCCGGGACCATCAGCGATTCGGGGTCCGCTGTTGTCGCCGCGCCGCGTTGTCCGCCTTTCGTCGGGATGAACCCGAATGACCGGAAGGTGGTGTCGATAATACCGGTGAGGCGTTGCCCGTGGCCCGACATCGCGAGCGGAACCGGGAGCCGGGTAAGAGAGGAGAGGACCCGAGGGGTCGATGGTTCGAGGGCTCCACGGCTCTCGCCGGGTTTGAGGTCCCAGACCTTGAGCATCTCGCCGATCGGCGTGATGCCGCCGATTGGGTCCTTTGAGAAATTCCAGCCGTAGGCGACCGCGCCGATGAGTTTGCCATCGATGTAGACCGGGCTGCCGGACATGCCGGAGATGATGCCGGAGTGTTCGAGCCCCTGCCCGGTGCAGCGGGCGAGGATCATGTCGGCGCCGGGCGAGACCTCGCGCATCACATCGATGATTTCGACCTGGAAGGTGTCGACCCGGTGCCCGGTGAATACGCTGAGGCCGTACCCGGTCATGCCGGGCCGGATGTCGTCGACCGAGAGCGTCTGCATGCCGAGCCCGGCCGTGGCGCCGAGCATGAACAGGAGGATGGGGTGGAGTGTTGTGGTTTTCATCGGTCGTGTCCGCGGGCGAGTTTGTCCCACCGAGCACGCCAGTCGGCGTATTTGGGGAGTTCGCGGCAGTTGGTCGGGACCCAGAAGCAGGATTGCTTTTCCCACATGGTTTCGTTGGGGTAGAGCCAGGGCCGTCCGGAGTCGAATACGCCGAAGAAGTAGCCGCGGCCGAGGCTGCCGTGGTTTTCAATCGCCCGGATTGTGCCGCGTAGGAGCTCCATGCGTTCGTCGAGGGTCTGGCTGGGGAACCAGTCCGGGATCCTGGGTTTGACCATGAATTCGCAGTGGAGCAGCGCCTGGAATTTCCCACGGAGTTCGAGTACGAGGTCCGCGTTGTGTCCGCGCGGGCCCGGGCGTGAGTGGCAGGTCCAGCCCGGCCGTACGAGCAGGAGGCGGCGGACGTGGAAGTAGACCGCGGCGAACAGGTCCGTGGTGCTGAAGAGCCGGAGGTCGTCCAGGTCTGATTTGAGTTTCAGCCAGAGCGGGCCGGTGAGGAACGAATGGAGTTCTTGCATCAGCCCTGGATTTCGCCGTTGTTTTCGCCGCGCAGGACCGCAGCGGCGGCTTCTTGGATGCCGTTGATGTCGCGGAAGTTGAGCCAGGTTACGCCGATGCCGAGGTGCGGCTCGCGCCACCGGACACCGGACAGCATGCTCATCACTTCGACGCGTTTGATTGCGGTATGGACATCGAGGAATTCATTGCTGAGCAGGTCGTGGAGGTTCTGCCAGCCGAGCGTTGTGAGCCGGACCGTGGACCCGACCAGCGTCACGTCGAACGGTTTGAGCCCGAGCGATACCGCGTCACGGTAGTAGTTGGTCAGCGCCATGCGGTTCTGCGGCTCGCCGATGAACCAGGCCGTTTTGAGCCGCGGGTCGCAGGCGAGGAGCGTGTCCTTCTGCCCGTAAACGGTGTGGAAGTTGGTCCGGAGCGGCATTTTGTGTGAGAAGGCGTTGTCGAAGAACGTCTTGAGCAGGCCGGAGTTGTCCACCGTGCGCTGGGCCGCTTTGTCGGCGGAGAGGCTGGTGTAACCGTAGTTCTGCATCGTGTTGACGAGCGCGTCCGAGCGGCGGTAACGGGGTATGCCTTTGAGCATGAGGCCGCAGCCGTACTGGGGTGAGAGACGGCTTATCGATATCTCGATTGAACGTTCCAGTTCCAGTCGGGGGCGAGGCATCAGGGTAGACTGAGGATTGAGGACTGAGGATTGAGGACTGAAGATTGCTTGTGACTCATCAGGCGGCGAGTTTCTTTGAGCCGGCCCGGAGGCTGCGGCTGAACTTCCGGAACTCGGAGTCGTTGTCGGCGAAGTGGCGCGCGAACAGGTCGATGTGGTCACGGGTCAGGTAGTAGTCGATGTTGCCGAGGATGGATGTGCCCGCGCGGGCGTTGTCCAGCAGGGTGGCCGGGCTGAAGAACCGGCGGTAGTGGTCGGCTTCTGCGTACGGTTTTCCGGTTTGTGGGTCGATATCCGCGGCGATGATGACCCCGGGCAGCCGGTCGAGATGAAGGAGCAGGCCGGGCGGAGCGGTCGGGCCGGTTTCCAGTACGTCTACCGACTTGACATTGCCGTCAGCGAGCAGCGTTTTCACCGCCGATTCCGGGCGCATGCCGATGCGGACGCTGATGAGCCCGATGCCGACGTTCTGGAGCTCGGGATGCCGGGTGTCGACCTGCATCAGTTTGCGCATACCGAACCAGTGACGGCGGCCGTTCGCCAGGAGACGGCGGTAGCTGAGCCGGACGAGCAGGGACGATAGTCCGTTGCCGCGGAAGTCGCGGTGCACGAAGATGTCCCACTCGATGTTAAGCCCGGTTTCCGCGTCGCGGTCGAAGTGCGTGTGAGCGATGATGTCGCCGTCGAGTTTGACGTAGAAGTCGGCTTTGTGCGGCAGGATTTCCCGGACCAGGTTGAAGGTTCGGCCGGCGAGCGGGCCGGATTTAACGGTTAGTTGACCGGACCCGGACAGTGTCCACGTGGGGCCGAGCGGAATCGGGTTGAACGGTCGGCGACGGAAGAGCGCGAGCATCGCTATGCCCCGCGCACCCGGCGACGGAAGACGCGGGCTTCGAATTCGTCGGTGGCAAGGCAGTTGATGAGCTGGTCGAGTCCGTTCTTGCGCAACCAGTAGTTACCGTTGCCGATCACGATTAGCCCGCGGCGCACCCAGTTGTAGATGACAGTCTCGTCCTTCATCAGCCTGACATAGGTGCGGAAGTCGTGGACCGGCTTCAGCGTGTCGGAGTCGAGCACGAAGCCGATCAGGACGAGCGGGAAGGTCCTGATGACAATCTTGAAGCTCGGCGGGAAGTCGTCTTTCGCCGGAAGGACTTCGAGCCCGGTGATGTTGGACGGGCGCAGGATACGGTCGACGTTGAACTCGGGCGTGAACCCGAGCCGATTGCCGATGACCCCGATGCCGACGTTCTGCAGCTCGATATTGCGGTCGGCCGGCTTCATCAAGCGCATCATCCTTATCTTGAAGAATGCGGTCTCCTGCATCGACAGGAGTTCCCGGAAAATGATATAGGTCATTATCGAAGCGATGCCAATGCGCCGGTCTTCCTTGTAGACCGCGATGTCCCAGAGTTCGATGCCTTTGCCGGGTGGGTCGCGGTCGACGTAGGTGCGGCCGATGCGTTTGCCGTCGAGCGAGGCGAAGACCGCGGCCTTTTTTTCCTCGATAACGGTTACAATCTCGACTTCCCGTCCTTCGAGACCACCTTCGAGGATGCGGATGTGGGTGTGGTCGACCCACTCGAACCGGGGACCGATGTGACCCGGCTCCCAGAGGAACGGTTTCTCCCGGATGAACGTCCTCCGGAAGAAGCTGCGGATTGCGTCAACCAGGTTCATGTTCAGGTGGGCCGCCGGGAGGAAACCACGGATCGACACGGATGGACACAGATGATTGGTGTCATCGCATCAGGTTCGGGTTGATGGTGACCGCCCGCTCCAGGGCCTCGACCGCTTTGCCCTTCAGGCCTTTGTCACGGTACGCGACGCCGAGGTTGTGCCACGCCCCGAAGTGCTTGGGGTTGATCTCAATCGCCTTCTGGTAGCAGCTGATCGCCTGGTCGAGTTGTTTCTTTCCGTAGTACGCCTGCCCCATGTTGTAGTGCGCCTGCGCCAGGTTCGGCTGCAGCCGGACCGCCTCCTGGTAATTCCGGACCGCGTCATCGAACTGCCTGAGTTCGAGGTGGATGTTGCCGAGGTTGAAGTACGCCTGGACATAGTCCGGGCGCAGCTCGAGCGCGCCTTCGAACGAGGCGATGGCCTGCTCGGGTGAACCGGAACGCTGGAACGCAAACCCGAGGTTGTTGTATACCTCGACGTATTCCGGGCGGAGCGCGATTGCCTTCTTGAACGAGCCGATCGCCCGGGGCCATTGTTCCTTCAGCGCGTACGCGTTCCCCAGGTTGTAGTGAGCTTCGGCGCTCTCCGGGGCGCGTACGAGCGCTTCCCGGATGTGCTTGATCGCCTGATCCGGCATGCGCTTCCGGATGTAGCACGTCCCGAGGCAGTTGCAGGTTTCGACCGAACCGGGCGTGATCTCGAGTACGCGTTTGTAGTGCTCGATTGAGCGGTCGGTGCGCCCGCGGTTGAAGTAGACGGTGGCAAGGCTGCCGTGGGTGACCGCGAACAGGTCGCGCAGTTCGACCAGCCGACCGCTCCCGACCGGCACGAGCGAAAGCGGGCTCGCCCGGACGACCTCCCAGTAGATGCTGCGCTTGTCGAGCACGACCTCGAGATGAACCACGTCGGATTCGATGTGGTAGCGGACCGGGAATCCCAACCGGCTGATGATGGCCGCGTCGATGATCGCGAGCCCGAGCGAGTTGCCCACTTCCTGATGCGGGCCGAGGTAATTGTCAATGACCTGCGGCAGCAGGAACGGGGTGGAGGCGCGCTTTTCCTTCAGCGTCCAGAGCCGCCGGTGGACTGCGAGCACGATGCCGAACATCACCTCGAAGTGCGAGTCGCGACCGGTGTCGCCGTTGGAGCTGTCGGCGGCGTCGAGGTAGCGAGCAGCCCGGTCCAGCGCCCGGATGACCGACGGCGCGGAGATAATCCGTGAGAACAGCAGGTCAACCCGGTCGGCGTACTGCAGGATTTGTTCCGGCGACCGGACGCCGGCAACTAGCAGCATCCCGAACGTCAGCGCGGTGGAATGACCGACCAGGTCGTCGATTGCCGCGACCGCGTCCAGGAAATCCGGGGTCGTGCACGCCAGGTGTCCCGGCGCGAGGTCGGACAGGGACAGTAGTTCGGCGAGCCGGGCTTTCTCGGTCGAGGACAGTATCCCGAGCGTACGGCAGACCAGTCTTTCGCGTTCGGGGACGTTCAGGATGAGTTCGCCCACTTCTTCGTGGACCAGCACCGCTTCCGCGTGCGCCCGGCAGACGGCGAGGTGTTTCTTGAGCGATTTCGCGATGCCCGGTCCGCGCACCGGCGCCGGGATGCCGTCCAGTTCCGCCGGTTTGTCGGCGAGCGCGGATGGCCGCTGTCCGGTCAGGCGCGCCGGGTGGTAGGGAGGCAGCGTACCGGGGTAGTGTTTCCGGCTGAGTTCGAGCCGGGCGGCGGTTCGCGCGAGTGCCGCTTCAAGCTGACGGGACGTGGAAACCGCCGCGCCGGGGCCGGTCAACGGCGTCTCCCGGCTGCGCGGTGACCCGATACAGGCTGCGTACGCACCATAGCTAGATTCAATGGTAGGAACAGGCCCCGCATTGTCAAGGATTCGAGGGTGTGAGTGCGACCGTCCGGCCTTCTGTTCCGGCCGCGCTCAGCCGATTTCGTCCAGCATTCCGGTCGTGAGCTGTCCGCGCAGGAAGCGGCCGCTCTTGAGCAGGCGTCGGTGGAAGTCGGTCGTCGTGGCGATACCGCCGATTGTGGTTTCGGCGAGGGCGCGGTTCATCCGGGCGATGGCCTGCGTGCGACGACACCCCCACGCGATGAACTTGGCGACGAGCGAGTCGTAGAACGGGGGCACGCGGCAACCCGGGACCAGGTAGGTGTCGACCCGGATTCCCGGGCCGCCCGGTAGCCGGGCTTCGGTGACCAGCCCGGGCGACGGCTCGAAGTCAGCGTCCGGGTCTTCGGCATAGATGCGGCATTCGATCGCGTGCCCGCGGGGAGTGTCAACCCCGTCGGGGACCTGCATCTTTTCGCCGGCCGCGATCAGGAACTGCTGGTGGACGATGTCGACCCCGGTGACTTCCTCGGTCACCGGGTGCTCGACCTGGAGCCGGGCGTTCATCTCGAGGAAGTAGCAGTTGTGCTCGCTGTCGATGATGAACTCGACCGTGCCGGCGTTGACGTAGTCGGCCGCTTTCGCGGTGGCGATTGCCCATTGGCCGAGCCTCGCACGCAGTTCGGCGTCGACAATCGGGGACGGGGATTCTTCAAGCAGTTTCTGGTGCCGGCGCTGGGCCGAGCAGTCGCGTTCACCGAGGTGGATTGTCGTGCCGTGACGGTCGGCGAGGATCTGGATTTCGACGTGGTGCGCCCGGTCGAGGTACTTCTCGAGGTAGACGCGGGCGTCGCCGAACGAGGCTTTCGCCTCGGCCTGGCACATGCGGAACCCGCTTTCGAGGTCCTTTTCGCGCTTCACGACCCGCATCCCCTTGCCGCCGCCGCCGGCCGCGGCCTTGATCAGCACCGGGTAGCCGAGTTCGCGGCAGATGCGCGCGGCCTCTTTGGCGTCGCGCACCTCGCCGTCCGAACCGGGCAGCACCGGCACACCGGCCGTGCGGACCGCGGTGCGGGCTTCGATCTTGTCGCCGAGCAGGCGCATGGTCGGACCCGAAGGCCCGATGTAGGTCAGCTTGCACGACTCGGTCGCCTCAACGAATTCCGGGCTTTCGGACAGGAACCCGTAGCCCGGGTGCAGTGCGTCGCACTTCGTTATCTCGGCCGCGGAGAGCACGCGGGACACGTTCAGGTAGCTGTCGGCGGAGGGTGGCGGTCCGATGCACACCGCTTCGTCCGCAATCAACACCGGCAGGGAATCGCGGTCCGCCTCGGAATAGGCCGCGACCGACTGGATGCCCAGGTCCCGGCAGGCACGGATTATCCGGACCGCAACCTCGCCCCGGTTCGCTACCAAGACTTTCTTCAGAGCAACAGGCTTCGTGGGGCTCAAACGGGCTCCGTCCTGGTCCTCATTCCTCGTTCCTCTATCCTCATTCCTTGCAGCTACGTCACCCGTTCCACGTAGCTGTTGTCCCGGGTGTCGACCCGCACCCGGTCGCCCGCCTTCACAAAAACCGGGACGGTCACGACCAGCCCGGTGGTCAGCCGCGCGGGCTTGTTGCCGCCGGTCGCAGTGTCGCCTTTGTGGCTCGGCTCGGTCTCCACGACCTCCATCTCCACGAACATCGGGGGCTGGAACGCGGTCGGCACGCCTTCCACGTAGACGATATCGACCACGGAGTCCTCGACCAGGTACACCTTCTTGTCGCCGATAGCATCGGCATTGAGCGCGAACTGCTCGTAGTTCTCCGAGTCCATGAAGTGGCAGCCCATATCGTCCTCGTACATGAACTGGCTGGGCCGGCGCTCCATCTCAGCTTCCTCGAACTTCAGCTCGGAGTCGAAGCTCTCCTCGACCCGGGCTCCGGTGCTGATGTTGCGGATTTTCGTCACTACACGTGCCCGTCGCTGCGCGGTCCGGCTGCGCTTGTAGCTCAGCACTTCGTAGATCCCGCCTTTCCACTTGATGAGTGAGCCGGCGCGGAAATCGTTGGGGGTAATCACGAGGAGGAAGGGTTCGAGGGTTCAAGGGTTCCAGGGGTCGAGGGTAGGACAGGTCTTCTCATATCGTCAATACTCGCTTTGTGCTTTTGGTTAGGTTTCGGCAGCCGTTTCGGGTGACAAGCACCATGTCCTCGATCCGCACTCCGCCGAGGCCCGGGATGTAGATGCCCGGCTCGACGGTCACCACGTCTCCGATCTTTAGTTTCTCCTTGCTGCGAGAGGCCAGTACCGGCTGTTCGTGGACGTCGATGCCGACCCCGTGGCCGAGACTGTGGCCGAAATACGGGCCATACCCCGCGTCGGTGATGTACTGCCGGGCCGCGCGGTCCACCGCGGCGCACTGGGCCCCGGGGCGAACTGCGGCGATGCCACGGCGCTGGGCTTCGTGCACGATGTGATACACTTCAAGCAGGTGGGGGTCAGGCTTGCCTATGAACACGGTCCGGGTCATGTCCGAGCAGTAGCCTGCGGTTCGGCACCCGAAATCCATGGTCACGGCGTCGCCCTTCCGCAGCTTCCGTGACGACGCGCCGGCATGCGGCGAAGCCCCGTTCGGACCCGAAGCCACAATCGGCGCGAACGCGTTCTCGCCGTGCTGCGCGAACCGGAAAGTGATTTCCGCGGCCAGGTCACACTCGCGCACGCCGGGCCGGATTATCTTTCGCAGCCGGGAGAACATCCGGTCGGTGTGTCCCTGTGCGACGGCGATTGCCGCCACCTCGGCCGCGCTCTTGGTCCGGCGCAACTCCAGCACCAGGTTCGGAACGGATACGAGTCGGGTCCCCGACCCGCGGAATGCCCGCCGGATGAGTTCGTGCTGTTCCAGGGTCAGGTTGTGTCGCTCCACGCCCAGCCGTTTCAGCCCGGCCGCGTGCTCGACCGGGAAATCGGCAAACAGGCTCCGGGCCCGTACCTGCTTCCGCACGCCCTTCACCTCGGTCTTGATCTGCTCCTTGTACCGGAAATCGGTGTAGAACCATGCGGCCGTGCGCGTGACCAGCAACAGGCCGTTCGAACCGGTGAAACCCGAGAGATACCGTACGTTCGACAAGTCGGTCACGACCAGCCCGGCGAGATTTTCCCGGGCGAGCAGCCGGCGCAGCCTCGTGATTCTGCCAATCATGCAGCGATTGTATTTCCAGCCTCAGGCGGTGTCAAGGCCAGGCGAGCGGAGAGGAGGGAGGAAACCACTGATGATTGGAGCGAGTGAACCACCGATGAACACAGATGATTGGAGCGAAGCGGAAAGTGCACTCGGAGGGCACAATGCCGATGAACACGGATGAGGGCGGAAGCCAGAATTCGCCATTCGTCATTCGGACTTCCAATCTCGAATCTCAAATCCCCGGCTTGTCATTCCCCATTCATCATTCGACACTCGGGATTGGAACAACCGCCAAGAACGCCAGGAAAAGGACCGTGAACATAACCCAATTCCGTTCTCGGCATCGCGGCCGTATCCCTGCTGCCCAAATAGTATGTTTCCTGAACTGTTAGCATTGTTGAA
>CBDUZK010000068.1:0-11036 GCA_965371675.1 uncultured bacterium
ATCGTCGTCGCCCCGTACCTGCGGGTTGCGCACATGGTCCACAACCCGGCCGGGAATGAACTGTATGCATTCTGCCATAACAAGGATGTGGTTGCGGTCATCGGACCGGACCGGCAGGTGAGCGGCTTCATCGAGGGGCTGCCATACCAGTCCGACGCCAACGCGATACTGAACCCGGTGCTCAACCGGCTGTACGTGGGGGATGATTCGACGCTGTGGGTAGTAGACTGCAACACGAAGCAGGTCATCTCCACCCACGAGTTACCGTACTACGATGAGATGGCGTTCGTGCTGCTCGCGGACCGGGGCAGGCTGTATGTGTTCCCACGCAACACGTCCGGTACGCTCGAGTACGCAGCTTGGGTTTATGACTGCTGGGCCGACGAGATGGTCGCGCGAATCGGGCTGCCGGCCGAAACGCCGGACGCGGTGTATCACCCTGCCGCAGACCTCATCTACTTCTGCGTCGAGGACACGCCCTCGGTGCGGGTGCTGGACCCGCAGACCAATACCGTGGTGCAGACCATCAATGCGGGTCGGACCAACCGGCGCGACCGGCTGGCGGTGGATTTGGACCGGAACCGGGTGTACCACTCGTGCTACCAGGGCAGCTGGCTGATTGTCATCGACGCGCCGTCCGCGACGGTGCTTGACTCGGTGGACCTGGAGCGGCCGGTGGACACACTGGTGATGAACCACGAGCAGGACAAGCTGTACCTGCTCCGGCTGTCCTCGAGCGGCCGGTTCTACATCTATGATTGCCTGGGCGACTCGCTGTTGCCTGAGAAGGACTACGACCCGGACTACGTGGCCCTGTTGAATCCCAGGAATGACAAACTGTACTTTGAAGGTGACAACGGGCTTCGGATCATCGACTGCCGCAATGATAGCCTTGTAGGCGACTGGCCTGAGGGGCGCGGCGTCCGGTACATGGCCTGGAACGCAATCGACAACCTGGTCTATGCCTCGCGCGCGTCGAGCGACATCTACGTGTTCGCAGACGACCCGACCGGGGTCGAGGAAATGCCGAATGCCGAAGGACGAATGCGGAATGCTACCATCGTGCGCGGGATGCTGCCGATGACCGGCCGGAAACCGGCAATGCTGCTCGATATCACCGGACGCAGGGTGCTTGACCTTCTGCCGGGTGAGAACGACGTGAGCGGTCTGAGTCCGGGTGTGTACTTCGTTCGAAGGGACGACGAAGTGTCATCAGTGCGCAAGGTCGTGATTCAGCGGTAGCAGAAGGCGGGCCATTCGGCCCACCTTCTGTTTCGGTCTGTATGTTGCTGTTTGTGGCCGATATCGCGGAGGGGTGCTTTGCGCACGGCATCGGTCGTAGTCGCTCTTCGTATGTCGCGTTTCCCCGGGGACTTGACATGAGGCTGGGCAAGGTTACCATAATCCGACAGTAGGTCTGGGTGCATCCGATAACGACAATTGTAGAGACCTCGTGTACCGGGCGTCGGGGTTGTTTTGGGAACGGCTGTCCGAGCCTTGGGTCGCGAGGACGGTTCTGATGGTGCCGTGAATTCAGAGGAGGCGACCATGAAAGGCGTCACGTCCGTTGTCGTACTCGTCCTTGCAGTGTCCTTTTCCCTCGTTTCAGCCCAATGGCTTGAGAAGGTCATCGAGCTACCGGACAGCATGGGCCATCTCTCGGGTCCATCGCGGGTCGCCCAGAACCCGGTTTCAGGCAACATGTACGTGGCA
Source organism: uncultured bacterium (assembly GCA_965371675.1). Taxonomy (GTDB): domain Bacteria; phylum Hydrothermota; class Tepidihabitantia; order Tepidihabitantales; family Tepidihabitantaceae; genus DSBX01. Next base: position 1,714 of record CBDUZK010000068.1, read on the forward strand.
GGTTCGCAGGGAGTACTGCTGTTCGACCCGGTCACCCTGGAAAAGAAGGGCCTGCTACCCGGAGTTGGAGAACCGCTGTTCTGTCCAGAGGTAGGCAAGGGATATCTGCTAGGCGATTCCCTGATGGTGCTCGACCTTGCCGGTGACTCCATCATCGACGCGATACCGTACCTGTTCAGCCCGCGATGGGTCGTCTACACTCCGACCTCACGCAAGCTGTACATGGGAACCGGGAACGTGGGCACGAGCATGGCGTCGTTCGACGTCGATGGCGATACGTTCCTGCATGTGTTCGGACAGGATACCTGGTACTATCCGCCGGCCTGGGACCCGGTTCACAATCGGCTGTTCCTGGCCCTGCATTCTGGAGATGAGTGGCTTGGAGTCATCGACTGCGCAGAAGATACTTTCCTGGCTCACCTGCCGCTGGGAGACGTTCAAGATATCGTGGCATGCGGGGACGGAGAAGTGTACTGTAATCTCGGGGACAGCATGGTCATCGTCGATGCTGATTCACTTGTCGTGACCGGGCGAATCCCGGGCAACGTACCGGCAGATACACTGGTGTACTGCGGTCTGACAAACCGGGTGTATGCGCCGCGGCTCGATACGGTCACTGTCATCGACTGCGCAGTCGACACGGTCCGTGCACGCATAGGCCTGCCCGATTCCCACAGTCACGGAGACTTTGCGTGCAGTGAAGCATCCGGCAAGGCCTATGTGCTTCTCAGCTCAGAGCTAACTCTTGCTGTCATCGACACGCTGGACCAGGTCTCCAGCTACGTCAGGCGCGCGGGCGACCGCGTGTTCGATGAGGTGGGGTTTGCGAACGGCTACGCGGACCTGTACGTGGCCATGGACCAGGACACGATCCTGCGGGTGAACACAGACGCGGACACGGTGTCAGGGCTGATTCCCTATCCGTACTTCCGCGTGTCAGGTCTGCTGCACAACCCGGCCGGTAACGTGCTCTACGCCTTCTGCTACAACAAGGACGCGATTGCGGCCATTGACTCGGATGGAGAGGTGACCGGCTACACCGAGGGGATTCCGTTCGGGCACGACCTGAGCATGGTCCTGAATCCGGTTCTCAACCGGCTCTACGTGGCCGGGGATTATGTGCTCGGGGTGGTCGACTGCAACACCATGCAGGTCATCCACACCGAGTCGCTGCCCCACTTCGAAGAGACCGCCATGCTCCTGCTTGCGGACCTGGGCAAGCTGTATCTTTTTCCCCGGAACTTCACTGATTCGCTGGGCCACAACTTCAGGGTGTTCGACTGCTGGAGCAACTCGATTGTGGCCGAGAAGGAGCTGCCGAACGAGGTCCCGCACGCGGTGTACCACCCGGCCTCGGACCTGGTCTACTTCTGCTGCCGGGACACGCCTTCGGTCCGGGTACTTGACCCTGCGACCAACAACATAGTCAGGACCCTGAATGTGTCCGGGACCCATGCCGATGACCGGCTCGCGGTCGACCTCGACCGGAACCGAGTCTACTTCTCCTCGGTCAGCAATGACATGCTGGTCGTCATCGACGCGCCCACCAATACGGTGCTGGATTCGGTGGACCTTCCTCGAGACGTGGACACGCTTGTCATGAACCACGAGCAGGACAAGCTGTACCTGCTCCGGCTTGCCTCGTCCGGTCGGTTCTACGTATACGACTGCGCGGCAGACTCGCTGCTGCCGGAGAAGGACTTCGACCCGAACTACGTGGCCCTGCTCAATGTCAGGAACGACAAGCTCTACTTCGAGTCTGACCTCGGGCTTCGGGTTGTCGACTGCCGCGACGACAGCATGGTCGGGTACTGGCCAGAGGGACGAGGCGTACGGTCATTGGCCTGGAACGCCATCGATAACTACGTCTACGCCGCGCGACGGGGGCCGGAGATTCTGGTCATTGCCGACCACCCGATCGGGGTCGAGGAAATGCCGAATGCCGAAGTACGAATGCGGAATGCCACCATCGTGCGCGGGATGCTGCCGATGACCGGCCGGAAACCGGCAATGCTGCTCGATATCACCGGACGGAGGGTGCTTGACCTTCTGCCGGGGGAGAACGACGTGAGCGGCCTGAGTCCGGGCGTGTATTTCGTTCGAAGGCACGACGAAGCGTCGCCGGTGCGCAAGGTCGTGATTCAGCGATAGCAGAAGGCGGGCCATCCGGCCCGCCTTTGGTTTCGGTCTGTATGTCAGTGCTTGTAGCCGATTTTCCGCAGGAAGGCTCTGCGGTCAGCCTGGTCCTGTTCGGTCTCCACGCCTTTCGGCTTGTCGCCGTCGATGACGCCCATGATTCCCCGGCCGGTTTCGTTCTCGGCTACCACGACTGCTGTCGGGTTGGCGGTGGCGCAGAAGATGTTGCATACTTCCGGGACCTGTTTGAGAGCGGGCAGGACGTTGAGCGGGAATGCGCTGCGCATGAAGATGATGAAGCTGTGCCCGCAGCCGAGCGCCTCGGCGTTGCGGGTCGCGAGGTCTTCGAGTTCGGGGTCAGTGCCCGAGTGTCGGACCAGGCAGGGGCCGGATGCTTCACAGAAGGCGAGCCCGAAGTTCGCGCCCGGTACGGAGTTGACCATCATTTCATGGATGTCTTCGACCGTCTTGATGAAGTGGGTCTGCCCGAGGATGAAGTTGAGTTCCCCGGGGTTTTCGATCCGGACCGTGAACAGTTCCATTCAGCCTGCCTAGCGGTTGAGCGTGAGCCGGCCGGACAGGGTCTTTTCACCCGCGTCAACCTGGTACAGGTATGAGCAGGCGGGCAGTGTTCTGCCCTTGAAGTCGAGCCCGTTCCAGTGCGCCTCGAGCGCGCCGCCGGACGGGTAGAGGCTCAGGGTGCGTACGAGCTGGCCGTCGATTGCGTAGATGCGGGCGTCGGCGTGCCGGAGTACGGAATGCGCCAGGCGCAGCCGGGTGGAGCGGGTGAACGGGTTCGGTTCCGCGGTGAACCTGCACGCGACAGCCGGTTCTGGCTCTTCTTCGATTCCGACCTGGTCGACGATGAAGGTGACCATGGTGCTCTCGGGCGAGCAGACCGGCCAGGTGGTCCAGAATTCGATTTCCTCGAGCTCGCAGAAGTCGTCCATGGCCCAGAAGTAGTAGTCGACCCGGGCGGGCGGGGTGACCTGCGGGATGGTATACCAGTAGACGTCCTCGTCCGAGGAGTCGGAACCGACCGCCAGCCAGTTGCCCTCGTCGACGCGGTAGTATAGCGATTCGACCCCGACGTCGTCGTCGTCGAAGATGGCGCAGGAGAGCGCGTACGGGCCGGCGTCGCCGGTGTCGGTGATAACGGTCGGCTCGGCGAACTCGGGCGGGATAAGGTCCCAGTCTGGGACGGTGCAGCGTTCCATCTGGAAGAACTGCTCGACGACCATGAAGTTCTCGGAAGCGCCGTTCTGGCTCATCGCCGCGGCGACGCCGTTCGCGCCGAGGAAGTGGCCAGGGACGAGCCATTCGTATATCCAGCGGCGGTCGTTACTGCCCATGGTGTCGGTGAATTCCATGTAGTCGCGCACGACGAGGCAGGGCCAGTAGTACTCGCCTGACAGCGGCACCTTGACCTTGCCTTTGGCCACGATGCGTTTGATGTGGGACTCGACCGCGGTGTACGGGATGCCGGGGATGATTTCGTATGTCCAGGTGATGCTGGTCATCCAGCCGGCGCCGTGGTAGATGGGGGTGGCGTAGACGCGGGCGTCGGGGTAGTAGTTGCCGATGAACCGGAAGCCGCCCTGGGAGAAGTCGATGCCGTCGGTCCACAGTGCGAAGTCGGTCTTGTACAGGTAGACCCACTGCTCGGAGTTGGATCCGAGGGTGTCCATCTCGCAGACGTCAGGGTCGGGCACGTCGACTTCCATCGACTCGGGCGCGGGCGCGCGGCCCTCGTCGTAGTCGCGCAGGCCGACCCGGGCAAAGTAGCCGCCCGGGTGACCGGTGAGGTCCCAGTGGGTGCGCAGGGAGTCGAATGGGGTCCACATGAACGGGGCTTGGTTCTGCTTGAACCGGCCCCACGTATCGATTTCAAGCGGGATTTCGTCACTGCTGATTGTGATGTTGTGGCTCATGCCGGTGCCGGTCAACAGCATCAGGCCGCAGGCAATGGTAATAACGATATTCTTCATACAGCCTCCATGATTGGTACTCTTGACCAATTCTAGAACCGGGCCGTTTGATGTCAAGCGGGCTGCCAGTAGCCGCGCGGGGTTTGACACTTTGCGGGTCAATCGTATGCTCATTTCCGTGCGCAGACTCGTGTGGCTCACCGTGCCGGCGGTGCTTGCGGTTTACTTCTTGACGCGAGCCCCGGACGTCGGGTTGATTGACTCGGGTGAGCTGGCCGCAGGTTGTCACCTGCTCAACATTCTGCACCCGACCGGGTACCCGCTGTACACCCTGCTCGGGAGACTGGCGAGCCTGGCGTTATCCGGGTCGGTGTTCAACCGGCTCGCGAACATGAGCGTGTTGTTCGGGGCCGCGGGAGTCGGGCTGTTTCTGTTTCTGCTGCGACGGATGAAACTCGGGGTCGCGGCCGCGGGTGCGACCGCGCTGGCAGTCGGCTTTTCGCTGCCGGTGTGGAGCGTGAGCGTGGACGTTGAAGTGTATGCGCTCACGTTCGTGCTGGTCATGCTGTTGTGGCTTGCGGTGGAGCGGTCGGATGACAACCGCTGGTTGCTGCTGGCCGCGTACCTGGCCGGGTTGGCTTTCACGAATCACATGTCCGCGGCGAGTGTGGTGGTCGGGGCGTTGATTGCCGTGCTGTTCAGCCGCAGGCGCGCAGCGGTGCGATTGTTGCCCCTGATGCTGCTGTTGTTCCTGCTCGGGTTGACGCCGTACCTGTTCCTGTTGCTGCGGGCCCGGGCCGGGCCGTTGCTCGCCTGGGGCAACCCGGTGAACCTGGAACGGCTCTGGTGGCACGTGACCGGCAAGCAGTACCAGGTGTGGATGTTCTCCCAGTCGATGAGCGAGGTGACGGCGAACGCGGGACGCGGGCTGGTCCTGCTGGCGCGCAGCCTCGGGTACGTGCTGGTGCCGCTGGTGTTCTATGGTGCCTGGCGGCTCTGGCACCGGCGGCGCAGGTTGGCGTTGGGGCTGGGAGTGACCGCGGTGCTCTGCTTCGCCTACGCGGTCAACTACAGCATCCCGGATATCGAGGCGTACTTCATCCCGTGTCTGGTGTCATTGGCGGTGTTCGGCGCGGTCGGTATCGACGGGCTGGCGCGGCTCAAGCGGTGGCGCTATGTCGCATGGACGGTGCCGGTGGTGGTGTTCGCCCTGAACTTCGGGGCCGCGAACCGGCGCGACAATCACGTGGCGTATGACGGCGCGCGCAACGTGCTCGCGTCGGCCGGGGAGAACGCCATCATCCTGACCGATTTCTGGGACATCTACGCTCCCGTTTTCTACCTGCAGCACATCGAAGGGGTGCGGCCGGACGTGTGCATCATCGACAAAGAACTGGTGCGGCGGTCGTGGTACTTCGGGCACTTGGAGCGGGTGTACCCGTGGTTAACAGAGCGGTCGAAGCCCGAGATCGAGCACTACCTGAAGTACTTGGACCGGTTTGAGCATGGGACCCTCAGGGACCCGGCCGCAATCCAGCGGGCATTCATTAGCCTGCTGGAGAGTTTCGCAGGCCGCAACCTGGACCGGCCGGCGTACAGTACCTTCGCACGGCAGGAGAACCGGGATGCGGTTGAGATGTTCCGGTCGCGGTCATGGGTGCCGGTGGGCGTGCTCTACGAGCTTCGGACCGACACTGTTCTGCCGGCGTTTGATTACTCGACTCTGACCGTGCGCGTGCCGGTCCGGCCGGACCCGCGGACCCGGGTCAACTTGGCGCGGTACGGGCGTTTTGCCCGCGAGCACATTGGTTTCCTTGTGCGGCAGGGTCGTTCTGAAGAAGCCCGGCAGGTTCAAGACTGGCTGCAGGACCCGGTTACCCGAGACTGACCCTTGCGCAGATTCGCACCGTACGGTGTCCAGTTCCTGGCGAATGCCGGGTTGATGATGGCGGTGGTCTACGTGCCATTGCTGGCCCGAAGCTACGGGGCCGGTAGTTCAACAATCGGCCTGCTGGTCGGCACCTACCAGGCCGCGGCCCTGGTTTCCAACCTTCTGTTCGGCCGCTGGGCCGACTTCGGCAACCGGAAGGCGTTTGTCGCAGCGGGTACCGCGGTGACCGGCCTGGCGTTGGCCGCGCATCTCCTGGTCGACGGGCTGCCCGGCCTGTTCCTGGCGCGCGCCCTTGCCGGGTTGTGCGTCGGGACCTGGCCGTCCGCGCTGGTGGCCTACTACTACGACCGCAGCGGTAAGCTCGGACGGTTCACCGGGTTCGGTTCGCTGGGCTGGGGTCTGGGCGCGGTCGCGGCGGGCGCGATTGCGGTCGGCTGGTTGTTTCCGGTTGCGGGTATCCTGTTCGGGTCGGCGTCGGTCGTCGCGATGATGGGATTGAGGAAGCAGCAGGTTCGACTCGCCCAGCGGTTCTTTGACGCGCGCGTGCTCCGGCGCAACTGGCACCTGTATCTCGCGTTCTACCTGCGTCACGCCGGGGCGTTCAGCATCTGGGCAGTGTTTCCGGTGTTTCTTGCCGACCTTGGTGCGAGCCGGTTCTGGGTCGGGTTCGTATTCGCACTCAACCCGCTCAGCCAGGTGGTATTCATGAACCTGCTTGAACCGGTACGCGAGAGGGTTCTGATTCGGGCCGGCCTGGTCCTGTCCACAGTTGTGTTCGGGGCTTTCGCGTTGGCGCCCGATTTCCGGTGGGTGATACCGATTCAGGTGGTGCTTGCGCTGTCGTGGTCGCTTCTGTACCTTGGTTCGCTGAAGCGGTTGATGCGGCGCAACCCGGAGCGGTCGACCGCGGCGGGTATGTTCCAGTCCACGTTCGGGCTGGCGGCAGTCAGCGGTGCGCTCCTGACCGGACTCACCGGTCGATTCGGCTACACCGGGATCATGGTCGGGGCGATGGTGCTCGCGCTGGCGGGCACGTTGGTATTCCTGTTCGTGCGCCCGGACCGTGCGGGAACCGGAGCCCGGTTATCGGGACAGGAGGACGACCGCGAGCCCGGCAAAGAGCAGCCCGATGATTCGCGGCAGGGTGAGCTGTTCTTTGAGGAGGACGATGCCGAGCACGGCCGGGATCAGGATGTACATCCCGGTGAGCGGTAGCACGACCGAGGCCGGGCCTTTGCTGAGCGCCAGGTAGAACGCCACGGTCGCAACCCCGGCACAGAGGCCGGCGACGAGCATCAGCGGAGTGACTTTCAGGCCGTGTTTCGGCGCGGTCGCCAGCGCGAAGGCCACAATCGGCACCAGGCTGGCAAGTGTGGCCCAGAACGCGAACGTGCCGGGTGGGTCGGTCGTCGTCGCCACCTTGCTCAGGTAGCCCCAGACGCCCCAGAAAGCCAGCGCGACGATGCAGAGGAGACGATAGTCCACATACCAATCTAGATGGTGGCGAGGGAAAGTCAAAGGCAGCGTGCTGTGTGTGGCGGTCGGTCGGCGGGAAGCTGGTTGCGGGCGGTCCGCTACCAGCGGATGAGGACTCCGCCCCAGGTCAGCCCGGCGCCGAACGCGACCAGGATGACGAGGTCGCCGGGGACGATTCGGCCCGCCTTGCGGGCTTCGTCGAGGGCGATGATGGTGGTGGCCGACGAGGTGTTCGCGTACTTCTGGATGTTGACGAACACACGCTCCATCGGGAAGTGAATCAGTCGCGCCATCGCCTCGATGATGCGCAGGTTTGCCTGGTGAGGGATGATCAACTTGATGTCATCGGCGGTGAGGTTGGCGTTCGTGATGAGCCGGCTGACCATCCGGGCCATGTTCCGCACCGCGACCTTGAAGATGGCGTTGCCGTTCATCCTCAGGTAGTGCAGGCCCTGATTGACCGACTCCACGGTCGCCGGAATCCTGGAGCCGCCGGCAGGCTGCCACAGGTCCGGGCCGCGTGAACCATCGGCTCCGAGCAGGCTGGCGATTATGCCCCGATTGTTCTCGGCGGTGGCTTTGACCACCGCGGCCCCGGCACCGTCGCCCAGCAGTATGCAGGTTCCGCGGTCGGTCCAGTCGGTTATCTTGGAGAGCACTTCGACTCCGACCGCGAGGATTGTCTTGTAGGTGCCGGTGGCGATGAACTGGCGCGCGGTCGTGAGCGCGTAGATGAAACCGGTGCACCCGGCGCTGACATCCATTGCCGCGGCGTTCTTTGCACCCAGTCTGTCCTGGAGTATGCAGGACGTGGAAGGGAAGAGTGTGTCGCCGGTAACCGTGGCGACAATGATGAGGTCGATTTCCTTGGGGTCGGTGTTTGCTTCGTCCAGTGCCTTGCGGGCCGCGACCAGGGCGAAATCGGAGGCGGCTTCTTCCGGTTCCGCAATCCGGCGTTCCTTCATCCCGGTGCGGGCGACAATCCATTCATCCGACGTGTCGACCAGCTTTGCCAGTTCCTGGTTGGTCATGATCCGCTTCGGCACGTCGAACCCGGTGCCGGTGATGCAGGCGGATATGCCCGTCGTGGCGGTGTTGTGGTCGGTCGAAGATGGTTGGTCTATATCAGTACTCCACTGAGTGAAGGAGATTGTAGTCCGCCGCGGGCAGCGGTCAAGCGGGGCGGAGGTCCGGAGTCAGAAACCGGAGTGCAGGCGGGGGTGAACCGTCAGGGGCGTACAAGAAGAGCGGGCGGCACCACTCTGTGGCGCCGCCCGCAACTGCGAGGCAGTTTTACCAGCGGTTTCCGCCGCCGCCGCCGCCACCGCCACCGAAGTTCCTGCGTCCGCCGCCACCGCCGCGGCCACCCTCGGACCGGGCGCGGGCTTCGTTGACGGTCAGGGCGCGGCCGTCCATCTCGTACCCACTCAGGGCCGCGATGGCGGCAGTCGCCGCTTCATCAGACGCCATTTCCACGAATCCGAATCCGCGGGAACGCTCGGTGAACCGATCCTTCACGATTTCTGCGGTCGTCACTTCACCATGCTTGCTGAACAGCTCGTTGAGCTGCGCTTCGGTCGCGCTGAAGGGAAGATTCCCTACAAAGATGCGCTTTGCCATCAGACTACCTCCGATAGGTTTTAGCTTGGAATCGTTACAAGGACTCTGCGTTCCAGACAGACCGGAATCATAGGTCAGTACCGAACTCAAGCTCTAGCTTGGGCCTGCTTTGCTGTGTATGTTGGCTGAGGGGCCCTTCCACAACCAACACGTAAGTAAATTGTATCCCCCTGCCGTGTAGAGTCAAGTGGGAAAGAAGGCACGGAAGCCGACGCGGAAATCTCAATACAAGGGCATCGAGAGCATGAGGAAGTCGGAAATCAGAGCGTCTT
>CBDUZK010000069.1:0-10945 GCA_965371675.1 uncultured bacterium
CGGAACCGGGTCGCCTTGAGCTTCACGCTCAGCTTCGGCTCTTCGATCTTCAGCACCTCTTCAAGCACCCGCGCCGCTTCTTCGGCCCGCTTGAAGTTGGCCAGCAACACATCCTCCAGGCTTTCGCGCTTCGTGCGGTCGAACCGGTCACCTCGTCCGAGGTCCTTCTCTGAGTTCCGGCTCAGCACGACCCGCTTCCGCAACACGCGCGTCTGCTTCCCTGCCCGGGTCCGCAGCGCCCGGATGCTGCGCAGCAGCCCTTTGTGCTCAAGCCCGAGCCGAACAACGTCCTCAACCACGCGCAACCCCTCGGTCAACCGGTTCAGGTTGACGTCGATGATGCGGTCGGTCCTTAAGAACATCTCGCTAGCTTAGCCCTGACCGGTGACTCAGTCAAACCCGTATGCAAGGAAGCTGCGTCCGGCCTGACCGCTCAGGCCGGACGCAGCGGATCGGAACGTTCCACGGCCGCAACAACTACGGCCTTCCGGCCGGGCTCCGCCCCGCCGGGCTACTCCCCCAGGTATTTCCCGGGTTCTTCGGCGAACGTCTCCTTGCAGCCGACATTGCAGAAATAGTAGGTCTTTCCGTCGTACTCGTACGTGGCGGCTGCACCCTCTTTCGTCACCGTCATCTTGCACACCGGGTCGACGAACTCGTTCTGCCTGGACGCCTCTTCAATCCCCTCGGCCATGGTCACCTCCGTGATATTGTCTGTTACCTTCACGATCCTGCCGGCCTCACTGATGAACACGGCGCCCGGACAGGCGGTCACGCCGAGCGCGCCCAAGAGCGAACAATCCGGGTCAACCAGCACCGGGTAACCGAGCTCCAGCTCCACGGCATACGCCGCCACCTGCTCATGCGTTCCGCACCCGATTCCCCAGATGCGAATGCCGGACCCGCCGCCCGGCTGACTCCAAGCGTCCTGCACGGCCAGCGCCACAGTCTTGGTCGTGGAGTCCGGCCTCATGCACACGAGCGCAATCGGTCCGGTCCCGACAACCTCGCCGAACGCAAACGTATCGCCATCAAGCCCGACCAGGATTATGTCCTCCAGTTGCGCCTGGCCCGCTGAAGCGTGACACGACGCCGGGCTCGCCGGCGGCTGGCTCCCGCCGCTGCCACAGCATCCGCCCGCGGCCGTGACCGGTGCGGTCAGGACGACCAGCAGCATGACCGTGAGGATGATGCCTGGTATCGTGGCTGTTTTCATACGGTATTCCTCTCTGGTTGTGCTAGTGTAACTGAATCCCGAGTCCGAGCAGTTGTGCCCTGCCGTCCTGCAGGAGCACGCGGCCGTACACCGTGGCGTTCCCTTTCACGTGCTGGGGGATTGCGAAGTTGGCCGCATGGGTGGTAACGTATATCTCCCCGGTGGCGTCTTTGAGCCAAAACCAGCAGCCTGACGGGCATTCGCTCGAGACCACGCCGCTGACCAGCACGAGTCTGCCGTCGAATGTCCCCGGGTCGTCGGCCAGGTTCTTGATTAGTGTCATCACCAGGTCATCCGGTATCGCCTTGCCGTGCACTTTTGCTTCCGCGCCACCACAGCCGGCGACGAACAGCATTGCGATGACAGCCGGTATTGCCGCAACCAGGTATCTCATTTATCCTCCATGGTTCCACTGTCCCGGACGATACGCCCGTCCGAGAACTCGATCACTCTCTGCGCTTCCCCGGCCAGCTCGAGGTCGTGGGTCGCCATCAGGATGGCGAGACCGTCGGCCGCCAGCTCGCGGAAGATTACCGTCACGCGCTCGCGCGACTTCTTTTCCAGCCGGCCGGTCGGCTCGTCGGCCAGCAGAATCCCGGGGCGGTTGACAAGCGCCCGCGCAATCGCGACTCGTTGCATCGCGCCACCGTCGAGCTGTTTCGGCAGCGACCGCCGCTGTTGACCGAGCCCGACCCGCTCGACCAGCGCGTCTACCCGTACGTCGTCCTCGCGGTGCGCGAACATGAGCGGCAACCGGATATTCTCCTCCACCGTCAGGGTCGGGATGAGGTAGAAAAGCTGAAAGATGAACCCGATGTGGTCGCGCCGGAACCTGACCAGGTCCTGCTCGCGCAGACCCGTGACGTCGGTGCCGCCGATTTCAACCGACCCTCGCGACGGCCGGTCGAGGCAACCGACCTGGTTGAGCAGGGTGGTCTTGCCCGACCCACTCCGGCCGACAATCGACACGATTTCGCCCGGCCGCAGGTCCAGGTCCACGCCTGCCAGTGCGTGAATCGTCTCGCTCCCGCGGCGGTAGGTCCGCCACAGGTCACGGACTCTCAGCACCGCGCCGTCACGCCCCGACAACATTGCCGTCCTCCAACCGCACCAGCCGGCCGAACCGGTCCTCCAGGCCCCGGTCGTGCGTGGCCACGACAACGGTCAGCCCTTCCCTTTGGTTGAGTTCCCTGAGCAGACCGAAGATGTCGTCGCGGGTCCGCGTGTCCAGGTTCCCGGTCGGTTCGTCGGCCAGCAACAGCTTGGGTTCGTTGACCAGCGCCCGGGCTATCGCCACCCGCTGGGCTTCACCACCGGACAGCTCGCCCGGTCGGTGCATCATCCGTTTCGCAAGCCCGACCCGTTCGAGCAGCCCGCTTGCCCTCTCCCTGAATCGGCGGTTCGCCCCACTCCACATGCCGGGCAGCAGCACGTTTTCCAAGACGGTCAGTGTCGGAATCAGGTAGAACTCCTGGAACACGAAGCCGATGTTCCGGAGCCGCAGCGCGTCCAGCCTCACCCGCCGCGCGGTAACGTCGTGGCCGAGAACGTTCAGCCGCCCTTCGGTGGGACGGTCCATCAGGCCGATGAGGTTGAGCAGTGTAGTCTTGCCCGCGCCCGAGTGCCCGACGACTCCGAGGAACTCACCCGGCTCGACCTTGAAGTCGATGTTCTTCAGGGCCCGGACTCGCTCCGCCCCCCGACGGTACACACGAGTCAGTCCAATCGCCTCAATCATCTCAGTTCGCCCTGATCGCCTCCACCGGCAGCACGCTGGCCGCGCGCCAAGCCGGGTAGAGCCCGGCAGCCAGCCCGAGTCCGAGCGAAAGCGCAAGCGACATTCCGAGCGTCGCCAGGTTGAACCCGATCAGCGAACCATCGGGCGCGAACGGTATCATGCCTCGGATGAACGCCTCGACGACCCGCGAGGACCCGATTGCGATGCCGACCCCCGCGATGCCGCCGGCCAGCGTTGTGAGTATCGTCTCGGCCCATACCAGCTTGAAGATGTCACCGCGGGACGCGCCCATCGCTTTCATCATCCCGATCTCACGAGTGCGCTCGAACACTGCCATCAGCACCGTGTTCAGCACCCCGACCCCGCCGATAAGCACGGCGATGATAACGATGGCGGATACGAACACTTTCGTATTCGCCATCAGGTCGCCGATGGTACCAAGGAGTTCAGTCAACGGAAACACGTTCATGTCCACCTCGGTTGCCTGCAGTGACGCCACCAGTTCCTCGGACCGGTCCACCTGCTTCGCCTTGATGAGGATGACCACCAGCTTGCCTTCAAGATTGAAGATCCGCTGGTGCGTCCGGGTCGGCAGGAAGGCAAACCCATCATCCTGGGTCTTGGTGCGGGCGAGCACGCCCGATACTTTCAGCCGGACGTCCTTGCCCGGGATGGTCCAGTAATCCCCGGCCGCGGTGCCGGCTTCCTCGGCCACGGTCGAGCCGAGGATGACACTCGAGTCGGACTCAAACCACGACCCCCGGATGTCCCATCCCGGCCGCAGCTTCACGTACGCCTCGTCGATGCCGAGCAGGATGACGGTTCGGCCGTCGTCGGTGAACACCGCATCCATGATGATGCCGGCCGCCAGTTCAACGTCCGGGTTCGCGTTCACTTTCACCAGCATCTCTTCATCCATGTATCTCGGCCACTTGCCGCCGTGCAGCGCGATGGTCGCCGCCTCGTACGGACAGCCCTTGGGCACGACCATCACGTGCGCCCCGAGCGCACCCAGTTCCTCCCTGAGTCGATCCTGATATCCCTGCTGGAACTGGAACAGCGAGTACAACACTGCGATGGCGATCGCCACGCCGAGCACGGTCAGCATCGTGCGGGTTCGACGGCGGATGAGGTTCTTGAAGGACAGGTAGAACCACCTCATCATTCACTCCTCAGGGCTTCAATCGGCTTCGCCCGCGCCGCCCGCAGCGCCGGGTAGAACCCTGCCACCAGCCCGATGCCGAGCACGAACAGCAGCACGTAGAGGAACGTCGACGGCTCCAGCGCCACCACGCTGCCCTTCGGCGCCATCGGCATGAACCGCTTGACGACGCTTTCAATCGCCCTTGCCCCGACCAGAGCCAGAGCGAGTCCGCCCGCGCCACCGAGCAGACTGAGGATGACCGTCTCGAGCCACACCAGCCCGAACACGTGTGCCTGACTTGCCCCGGTCGCCCGCATGACGCCGATTTCCCGGGTGCGCTCGAATACCGACATCAGCACCGTGTTCAACACTCCGAGTGCGGAGATGACGATGATTATCATCACGATCGAAAGCAGCAGCGTCTTGGCCGAACCCATCAGGGTCATCATCGTACCCAACAGTTCGCCCATTGTGATTACCTCCGCGCCCTTGATTTCCGAGAGCTTCGGCACCACGACCGGCGCGTCGTCCGGGTTGTGCAACCGGATGGAGATTGCGGTCAGCCGGTCCGGCTTATCGAACATCCGCCTGGCTGTTTCCAGCGGGACGTAGAAGAACCCGTCGTCCTCGGTCCCGGTCGGCTCGAGCTCGCCGACGATGTCGAACGTCATGTCCAGCTCAGGTACGTAGATCTGGTCGCCGATGTGGGAGAGCTCGATCAGGGTCACGTCGTAGCCGAGGATCATCTCGTTCGGCCTCTCGAAGAACCTGCCTTTCAGCTTCCACCAGTTTTTCAGCCTCAGGGTGGTCGAATCGATACCGAGATAGATGTCGGTGCGCCCCTCCTCGGGACGGACGATGCCGCTCATGAAGGACGGCGCGGCCACCTCGATTTCGGGAATCCGCCGCACGTCCTCCAACACCGAAGCCGGCAGGAAACTGGAGATGTCGCCGCCCTTGAGGATGAGCGAAGCGGCCTCGTACGGGCAGCCGACCGGCACCACCAGCATGTGAATCCCCATGCTCTGTAACTGGTGCCTGAGCCCGCGCTCGTAGCCGCGGTTGAACGACAGGAGGGTGAACAGGACCGCCACCGCGACCGTCATGCTGGCGAGCGTGAGGATGGTCCGCGTGCGGTGCGCGAACAGGTTCTTCAGCGCGAACCGGAGAAAGCTCACTCGGTATCTTCTTCCGCCGACCCGGCCCCGTTTCCATCGATCCGGGAGTCCGCACCCGGATGGTAGAATTCCTCATACACCACGACCAGCTTCCGGACCGCGGTCGCCACTGCCTGCGACGCAATCTCAGCGCCTTCCACCGCGGTCACGAGGTCCTCGCCGATGACGAAAAGGTCGCTGCCGATCCTGCCTCGAAACTGGCCCAGAAACCGCTCACTCCGCAACGCCTGCTTCGCTTTCTCGCGGTCGCGCTGGATGCGGACTGCCTTGATAGTCGCGACCGAATCGGTCTCGACCAGCGCGACCACTACTTCGATGGCGCCGAACTGTCCCTTCCCGACGTGGGACATCACGGTCCCGACCTGCTCTTCGCCTCGGAAGACGGGAAAGAACTTGAACTGGGTCTCGTCCGGGTCCAACTCAAGGCCGAGGCGGCGCTCAATCCGCAACGCCAGTTGGTCAGTGACGTCCTCGAAGACGGTCTTGTACCCGTCCGCTTCGTACATCTCGGCGATGTCCCGGTCCGGTGACCGCCAGACGCACAGCGACGCCGAAGCGCCGTTCAGCAGGAATGCCAGGGCCAGCAGCCTAGAAACTGACCGTGACCTGTGAGACAACCGACCAGTCCTTGTCATCCGTCGCTCCTGTGTTTAGGTAATCCACCTGATAGACCATTTGGAAGTCGAGCACCGACACGTTGGGCGGACGCAGGTTGAACCCGACGCCGAAGTTCCGGGCACTCCCCTCACCGGTGTGCCATCCATCGTACTTGCCCAGCGCCTGGAGCCAGTAGGCAAACGAGTATCGCACCTCGGCGTAGTACCCGTATACCGGCGGACCGCTCATGGTGGAGTCTTTTCCCGCCACACCTTCCAGCCGAATGGTCAGTGGCCCCCAGTCGGTCGTGTTGTCCAGGCCAAGCCGGTACTTCATTGCATAGTCCCGGGGGCCGGCCGTCATCGTCTTGAGGCTGTCGAGACTCCAGTAAGGGAGGGAACCAACCAGACCGCTCAGCCCGGCCGTGACTTCTGCGTTACCCAGCAGGAACGTGGGCGCAATCCTCGTTGTCATTACTTTGTTTCCGTCGTTGTCCATGACGAACGGACCGTTCCCGTTGGATACCCAGAGCCAGTAATCGGCCGGGCCGAGCGAACCAAGCACACCCGCTCCCGGGTCCAGTCGCAACCCGAGCACCCGGGCGAATGAGGTCTGTACGATCTGCGAATGAATGTCGTAGTCTGCCATCAGTCCGAACGGAATCACCGCCTGCCCGATGCGGACCGTCGGCCACCGAAACCCGACTGGAACGAGGGCATAGGCTTCGCCGAAATGAAACGCCCGCGTCCATCCCGGCA
Organism: uncultured bacterium; assembly: GCA_965371675.1. Taxonomy (GTDB): domain Bacteria; phylum Hydrothermota; class Tepidihabitantia; order Tepidihabitantales; family Tepidihabitantaceae; genus DSBX01. The sequence continues at coordinate 6,632 of CBDUZK010000069.1, forward strand.
TTGAGCTGCCGGCAGCCAGTTGTACGACGGCTGTCATGATATCCCGGGTTCTGCTCGTGACCTGTGCTCTGACCGTTGCCTCAGCCCCCATCAGGAAGAAGGAACTCTTCGTGGCATCGACCCTGAATCGCGGGTAGATACCACCGGTCACGTCAACCCGTACACCAGCGGCAGCAACCGCGACGACAATGACGAGTCCTGCACCGACCTTACTCATCCCGGTCTCCGGTCCGCGGCCGGCCGAGATGCCGGGCAACGAACACGACCCCGGCCACCACGAGCACCGCGAACAGGACCAAGTAGAGGATACCGGTCAGCCAGGTACCTCCGTAGATTCCACACATGCCAGTGAGAATGCACATTCAATGCCACACCTGTGCCATAGCTAAACGGCGTTAGGTCAACAACTTTGGATGCGGCGCCTATATGCCACCGCCCAGACTGTCTGATATGCTGCAGGCTGATTGTCTGTTTTGCTACAGGTGCGGTGACCCGAACCTACGCTCGGGACGGGTCAATTGAGTGTTTCTTGAGTCGGTAGATGAGCGTCGCTCGCGAGATGCCGAGCAGCCGGGCCGCCTTCGACTGGTTCCCGCCCGTCCTCCTGAGAACCTCAAGCAGGTAGCTGCGCTCGACCTCGGCCAGCGAGATACCCCGGTCCGGTATCAAGGGCTTTTCTTCCTTGGCGCCGGGCATCAGTCTCTCGGTAACGTGTTCCGGCTTCACTTCGCGCCCCTGGCTGAGGATGAGCGCCGACTCGATGACGTTCTGCAGTTCACGGACATTGCCCGGGAAATCGTGCTCGGCCAGCAGTGCCAGCACGTCCGACCCCACCGTCTCGACCGGCAGGTCACGCCGGACCAGATAGTGGGCGACGAGTTCCGGGATGTCTTCCCGCTGCTCGCGCAGCGCGGGCAGTCGCAGCGTAAACACGTTCAGCCGGTAGTACAGGTCCTCACGCAACCGACCTTCGCGGATGCACTCAGCCGGGTCCCGGTTCGTCGCGCTGATGACGCGGACGTCAACCGTGTGCGGCTCGAGGCCGCCGACCGGCTGGACCTCCTTCGCCTCAATCGCCCGGAGTAGCTTGACCTGCGAATCGCGTGCCATCTCGGTCACCTCGTCGAGAAAAATCGTGCCGGTATTCGCTTGGGTGAACCTGCCGGCGTGGTCCGCGACCGCGCCGGTGAACGCCCCCTTCTTGTGACCGAACAGCTCGCTCTCGACGAGGTTCTCGGGCAACGCACCGCAATTCAGCGTCACGAACGGCCGGCCGGCCCGGGCGCTCAGCAGGTGGACCGCCCGGGCAACCAGCTCCTTGCCGGTCCCGGTCTCGCCGACCACCATCACCGCCGCGTCGCTCGCCGCCGCCAGCCGGACCTGCCTGCGGACGTTGTCCATCGCCCGGCTCGAGCCGACGATTGCCGCCAGTCCGTACCGCTCCTCGACGGCGCGCCGCAGCCTGGTATTCTCACGTGCGAGGTCGCGCAGCCGGAGCGCACTCGCCACCAACGCCGTGAAACGGTCGTTGTCGAACGGCTTCTCCAGGTAGTCGAACGCTCCCAGCTTCATCGCCGCGACCGCGGACGAGACACCGCCGTGGGCGGTAATCACCAGCACCGGCAGGCCGGGGTCGGCCTCCCTGGCCGCCTTCAGCACTTCGAGCCCATCGCCGTCGGGCAGTTTCAGGTCGGTAATGACCAGGTCGAATCCGCCCGTGGTGAGGGCCTTCCTGCCGCTGGCCACTGTCTCGGCCGGCACAACCACCTTCCCTGACTCCTCAAGCAGCATTCCGAGCACGCGCCGCAGCGCCCGGTCGTCATCGACAAGCAGTACCCGGTGCTTCATCATCGATTCCCGGCCCACCGGGACAGTGTCACCCGGGCAATCGCCCCGAAACCACGTCGGCTCTCGAGCGTCAGCGTCCCGCCGTGCTCGCTGACAATCCGCTGAGCGACCGCCAGGCCCAGCCCGGTGCCTCCCTCCTTGGTCGTAAAGAACGGCTCGAACGCTTTCTGCAACCGCTCCGCCGGGATGCCGGGCCCGTTGTCGCGAACCAGGCCGCTCACTGAAGAGCCGGCCGTTCTTACATCGATCTCGACTCGTCCACCCTCGGGCACCGCATCAATCGCGTTCAGGATCAGGTTGATGAACACCTGCCGCAACTGGTTCGGGTCGGCAAACACCTCGGGGTCGTCGGCGGGATACAGCTTCTCGAGCGCAACGGACCGCTCGGCGGCGACCGGAGCCAGCAGGGCGACGCAGCCGTCGAGCACCTCGGACAACCGGCAGGGCGACCGCTTGACCGGCGCCGGCCGGGCATACTGCAGGAACTGGATCACGACCTGGTTCAACCGGTCGACCTCGCTTATGATGATGTCGACCAGCCCCGCTTCCCGACCCGTGACCTTGCCCTCCAACAACTGGGCCGAGCTGCGAATCGCTGCCAGCGGGTTCCTGACCTCGTGCGCCATTCCGGCGGCCATCTCGCCCAGCGTCTTCAGCTTCTCGGTGCGCCGCAAGACCTCGTTCGCCCTTCGCTGGCGGTCGGTAAGAATCCCCGTCACTACCCCGACCACGAGGTAGAGCGGAATCTCGAACCTGGCTTCCAACGCCTGCATGTGGAGCATCTCCCGCGTCATCAGCACGTGGGGCAGGAACACAACCGATACCGCCGCAGCGGTTGCCAGCCCGCCGCGCAGTCCGTACCGGAACCCGGCCAGGACTATCGGCAGATAGTACAGCCGCCGGAACAGGTCATGCCAGAACGGGTCGTGCTGACTCGCCGTGTAGTGCCCGACCGTCAGCACCGCCACCGCGGCGGCGATGACCCAAAACTCAGGCTGCCTTAATGCACGCACGACACCACAGCGTAGCCGACACCTCCGACCGGGTCAAGCCTCCAGCACCAAACGTCACGCGTCGCAGCAGCAGCCGTCCGGCACTGCCGTGGTTGCGCCTCCCGGATCGCATGCCCGGCATGGACCAGATATCCCGCCGCGTCAACCCGCCGGCAGGCGGCACGAAGTAGACAGGGCATTGCTACCCGCAGCAGACCGACTCTACGCTCTGACCATCAACTCTCCGGCCTCCGGCCCGCGCGAGGCGTTGTACACCTCGGTCACCTTGAAGACAACCACGCCCTTAAAATCCTTGTCCGGCTTCTTCTCGTGCAGGCTGTTATTGGCCAGGTCATAGGCCGGACCCGAGGTCTCGTAGTTTGCGGTCCCTTTCAGCTTGTACGCTTCGTTCTCCTGCCAGACCGAGATGCACACCCTGCCGTTGGCCTGCACATTGGCCCTGGTAGCTTTCATGAACATGTCGCCGATGACCATGGTGTCTTCACTGAGCCACCAGTACTGCAGCATCGGCACAACATTGGGCATGCCGGCTTCGTCAATCGTTGCCATGGCGACGTTCAGCCCGCCGCCCAGCATCTTCTTTGCGCCCTCAGGAATCTGCATCATTCCGCCTTTCAGCAATCCGGCCTTCAATTGACTCCCCGAACCGGGGAGAATCAAGGCCTATCAGTTCTCGCACGGCTTGTCCGCTTCGTCTTTCGGTTTCTCGAAGAACAACCAGCAGTGGCAGTGCCCGTCCCTGGCGATTTCCTCGTCCACGCTCGGGCACGGACACACCACGTCTTTCTCAAGGTCAATCGGATGAGATTGCCTGCAGGGACAATAGCGCTTGCCCCACTGCTCCTCGTTCCCGGCCATCAGATTGGCGATCTTGAGGGCGCGCTTCGTGTCCGGGTTGAGCATGTGCCCCAGTTTCTCCCCGACCTCGCGCGCCCGGTCAAGATTGGCTCGGTCAGTATCGGTCAAATCCATTGCGCCTCCATGCAGGCCCGTCCTGCTGCAGCATTGCCCGGAAACCAAGACCGACTTCCCGCGGCTGCAACGAACCGGCCCTGGAACGTCGTCATCTTCGCCGGACGTCGGCTGTCTCTGTCCACCTGCTGCCTCCCTTCATCACTTCCTCCAGCACGGCCCGGACCCGCAGGAGCGCTTCGACGAATCCCGGTGCCACCCGGTCGCGCGGCCGCGTGATATCAACCCGGAAGTCGTCGGCAATCCGCGAGGGCCGGTCCGCCATCACTACCACCCGCTGCCCGAGGTAGACCGCTTCGTCGATGTTGTGGGTGACGAACAGTACCGTCTTGCCGGTACGCTCCCAGACCGACAGGAGTTCGTCCTGCAGCCGGTGCCTCGTGCGTTCGTCCAGTGCCCCGAACGGCTCGTCCATCAACAGCAGGTCCGGGTCGGTCGCCAGGGACCGCGCGATTGCCACCCGCTGCTGCATCCCGCCCGA
>CBDUZK010000070.1:0-10702 GCA_965371675.1 uncultured bacterium
TCTTATATGAGGCAATGAATCGATTTCATGTGGTTCTTACGTGAGGCAATGCGGCCCGTTGACAGCCGGGTATTTCGGCCTATGCTGGCTTCAACTTGGAAACGAACATCGAAAGCGGTCGAGCCGGGAAGACGAGCGGGAGAGGAAGGCGGATGGAGTTGGACGGGTGGGAGATAAGCAATGCGTCTCCATGACTCCGATGCCGGGCGGGAGGTGCCGAAGGGGGCATATTTCGTCACCCTCAGAACCCCGAAGCGCACCGAGCGGGTGAAAGTCGTGAAGGTCGAGTAGGATGTGGTAGGCGCTGTGTTGTCCCTCGTCCTGCTCGTATCCGCGGTGCCGGTCATCTCACCGCCGTCGGGTGAGGTCCGGCTGAGAGAGGTTCCCGTACAGACCGAACCTGTCACTCCGCCTGTCGATTGGGGTGACGACGTGCTGGTTGGTTCGACCGGGCGGGTGTTGACCACCGGCAAGCTTGTTACCGATTCCGATACGACAGGAGATATCTATGTCGCCGTTCTGGAACCGGGTGGAACCGCCTTGGATACGGTTCACGTCTGGCGTTCCCTGAATGGCGGATACACATGGGAACTGGCATACCAGGTTGTGCCGAGCGAGTCGTCCGGACCGTTCCTCGACTACGAACTCCGGGTCGGGCACGACGCCAACGGCACCTGGTTGTACGACTTCATCATCTGTGACACGTCCGGTTCGGCCGGCGGACTGTGGGTTCTTCGCCATCGGCCCGCAATGGAGGACCCCACATGGGTCAGAATCTCCGGCGGCGACTCGCTCCTGCGACTGGCTGCTGACCGGAACATCGAATCAGCCGAGCACCTGTTTGTCGCATGGGAAACGCAAGGCGGCGACATTCATCTAGCGAGTTCACGGGACACCGCCCAGACGTGGGGCAACCATCGCGTTGCAGCCAGCGGCTGCGAGCGTCCTGCGGTGTGCGCAGGTGGGGACGGGTGCGTGTACGTCGCCTGCAACAGCCGGGATTCGTCGTGGATACAGGTCAACAGGTACACCAACAACCTCGTAAGTCCGGACAGCGCCTTCGCCCGGTTGGATTCGGGGGCCGCTGACCTAGAGTGGAGCGTTTCTGTCGCGGCAGACCGGGAGGCGCCGTGTTCATCCCAGACGGCCATGGTGCTTTTCTGCTCTCGATTCGAGAACGGCAATGTCAGTGTGCGCCAGGGGTGGACCCAAGATGGTGGCGCAGCCTGGCAGACGCAGATATGGCTGCCCATCAACCAGCAACGTTCGACTTGGGATGCGCGTTCCCCGCACGTGCGGCGGTCCTACGACGATCAACTCTTCCGCGGCGTGACCGTCATGCCTGAGTCATGGGATACGCTTGTGTACTCGTTCGCGCGGCCGACGAGTCCCATGGTGTGGGAGGAGCGTGGCGCACACGCCGATTTCTCCGCAGTGCCAGCTCTCGGCGCGGTCGCAGGGTACTCTTCGGTCAACCGGGGCGGGTACGTTGCATATGTTGCACGGAACTCGCGCACCGTGTGGTTCGACGGGTACCTCCTCGTCGGCGTCGAGCAGGAGTACGACGGACGGCTGCGACCACCGTTCGTGAACGTTCGTCCCTCGCGAGCAGGAGCGACCATCCGGTTCTTCCTCGAGACCAGGGCAGAGGTCAGGGTCAGGCTCTACGGCGTGTCCGGTCGTCTCGTCGGCGAGACATTCCAGGGCGAAATGGAGCCGGGCGGACAGTCTCTACCTCTGGAATTTGGTGTCCTGCCTTCCGGCGCGTACTTCTGTGTTGTCGACATTGGCGGGCGCACCCAGTGCGCCAAGGTCTTGAAGGTGAAGTAGGCATGTGTCGGATGGGATCGCCCTTGTTCCTCGCGCTGCTGGTCGTGTTCACCCGGACGGCGTCTGCCACGCCCGAAACTCCACCTTTGGACCCGGCGCTGTTCGTAATCGACACAGGCATGGCAAGAGTGTTGCGTCCCACGCATGCATACCCGGCTGTTGCCTGGCAAGGAGGGAGGGGTCTGGTTGTTGGCCACGATGCCGGTTCCCCCGAAGACATCCGCGGGATGATCGTGGACTCCTGTGGTCAATCGCTTCTTCCGGTCGCGATTGACGTCTGCGAAACCCAGGGGACGCAGTCCCGTCCCGCCGTCGCGGCTGCCGGGTCGAGCCACCTCGTGGTATGGCAGGACGACCGGGCCCGGAATTGGGACATCTACGGAGCTCGTGTGGCTTCGGATGGTACTGTGCTGGACCCCCAGGGCTTTCCTATCTGCCAAGCCTCGGGCGGCAAAGAGTACCCGAGGGTTGCCGGGGGAGATTCCTGCTGGTTCGTGGTGTGGGGCGACCACCGAACCGGCACCAATGTCTTCGGGACGCGTGTTTCGTTCGATGGGGAGGTGCTTGACCCTGAAGGGCTGGCGATCGCCCCGGGCGCAGGGAGCCAGAAGCTGCCGGATGTCGCGTGGAATGGCAGTGTGTTTCTGGCCGTATGGAAGAGCGACGAGCACGGGACCTGGACAACGTGCGGAGCGAGAGTGGACGCGGCCGGTCACATACTCGACCCCGGTGGTTTCTTCATCGCCGGTGACGTATCGCTCGGCCATGTGGCCGGGCACCCCGCCGTTGCGTCGGACGGGGCGGATTTCCTGGTCGTCTGGCAGAATGAACTCAGTCCGCGCGCGGTCTTCGCCACGCGCGTCTCCGGTGAGGGCCGCGTTGTCGGTAGTCACGTCCAGCTTCTTCCCGGCATGCCAGTGCAGGAGGACCCGGAAATCACCTACGGACACGGCCGGTACTTCGTTGCGTGGCGGCAGACCGGCGTCGGCCAGGATCTCTGGGCAACCCGGATCAACCGCGACGGCAGCATTGTGGATACCGCTGGCATACTGCTAGTCAGCGAGCAATTGGACCAGAACGAGGTGGCCGTGACGAGTGTGGACGGAGGATGGCTCTCGGTCTGGACCGACCAGCGGCGGGGGTCTCGCCAGTATGCTGTCTTCGGTGTCGCCGTGGACACGGCCGGCAGGCGAGTGGGCGAATCCGGCCCGACCTTTCCCCATGTGCCTAGGTACTGCAGGCAGGCTGCTCCGGTCGCGACTGCCGGGATCGACGATTACCTCGTTGTGTGGGAGACCGGCGACGCGGCTCCGATACAGGGCATCCGTCTGGATTCTGATGGATCACCCCTGGACTCAATGGGCTTCGCCGTGACCGGTGGCCTAGGACGCCAGTACGCGCCGGCTATCGCCAGTGGCGACAGCGGTCACCTTGTAGTATGGCAAGATACGAGATGGCACCCTAACTTCCCGAAGATCTACGGAGCTCGGATTCTGCTCGACGGCGCGTGTCCGGACTACGACGGGATTGCCATCGCCGACGAGCCGGGCGAGAAGTGTACCGAACCCAACGTTGCGTTTGACGGCGAGAACTACCTCGTCGTGTGGCAGACCGGCGGGAACAGCGGGGACATCTATGGGGCACGGGTCACCCAGATGGGTCTTGTGCTTGACCCGGGCGGCTTCCTGATTGCCGGAGACGTGCTTGCCAAAGTCAACCCGGACGTTGCCTTCGATGGGCAGAACTACATGGTCCTTAGCGAAATGGACTACACGACAGAGGTGGCTCGGGTCAGCCCACAAGGGAGTGTCTTCGAGCGCTTCCAGCTCGACGGGTTCCGAGGGCGTGAACCGCGCTTGTACTTCGATGGCACGAATTACCTGGTTGTGCGCACGGATCCATCCCGGTACTACTGCTACGGCGTCCGGGTCACACCGGTTGGGCAGGTTCTCGACAGCGTCCCCGTGAGATTGTCGTGGGGGAGTCGCTACTGCCGGTCGTACACTGCCGGGTTCGATGGGCAGAACTGGGTTGTCGCGTGGGAGGATGATTGGTCGCGCGCGGGCATCAAGGGAACGTTGGTTTCGCCCGAGCTCGCAAAGCTGGATTCGTTCGAGCTTACCGCGCCGACGGAGTGGGGGTTGTCGTCGCCGTGCCTCGCGTTCGCGCCCGGGTCTCCGGGTATCCTTGCATGTGCCGGACGGACGCCGCCGGGCATGCCGTGGGACACGCTGTCGCGCATCCATGCGACGCTTGTCGGACTCCCGGTCGGGCAGAAGCAGCCCGGAGCCGAGCCGACCATCAGCGACGCGAGACTGGCAGTTCAGCCGGCTATCTTCCGTCATGCGACGCGCATCTTGGTCGAGGCGGGTATCATGGACGCCGTTGTTCGCGTGTTCGACGCTTCAGGTCGGTGCGTGAGGAATCTGGGTGATGCAACGTCGACAACCTGGCACGGTCGTGACGGCCGAGGGCACGCGCTACCCGCGGGTATCTACGTCGTAGAGCTGCAGGCAGGCGGAGCGGCGGAACGTGTGAAGGTCGTGAAGCTGGAGTAGATGATGAAACTGTACATTTGGCTCCTTGTCTGCATGTGCGTGTCGTCCGTGTTTGCCAATCCCGAAGCGCTGCCCTTTGACCCGGGAGCGGTTGTCCAGAGCGTGACTCGGGCGCAGGGAGGCAATCCGCGGGCGTTTCCGCCGGACACAATCGAGTTCATGCTGGACACAGTGCCGTCCGGGTACAGCAGGATTCCGGACCCGGCGTTTGCCCCGGCGGTGGCTTCGAACGGCACCGACTACCTGGTCGTGTGGAAGGAGCACGTCGTCAACTTCCCAGTCTATGGGGCGCGGGTATCCGGTTCTGGGCAGCTACTGGACAGTTCAGGATTTCTCATTTGCGCCGTGACGCACGACGCTCGTCGGGAGTGCGCAGCAGTCTGGGGCGATACATCGTACTTCGTGGTCTGGCCGCACCAATCCTGGAGCATTCGAGGAGCGCTGGTATCCGGCGAGGGTCAGGTCCGGCCCGGGGTCGTGGTCGTGGCCGACAGCACGGTTTCGCATCTCGCTCCGGCGCTGGCCTTCGACGGAAGACGTTTCGTTGTCGCCTGGCATGCCTCGTCCTACAACAGCCGGCGCTGGGACATCCGATATGCCAGAGTAGAGACCGACGGCACGGTACTCGAACCCATGGGCAGAGTACTCCACAGGGGCATATCGCACCACCACACGCACCAGCGAGCATCGGTGGCAGCATCGACTCAAATGGCCCTGGTCGTCTGGGAAGGCGACCGAATAGGTCACTGGCAGGTTCTTGGAGCGCGAATCGACAGCTCGGGAGTTCCTCTCGACACCGCGGGCTTCCCAATCAGCTTCGAGGGCTACGGAGGACAGGCGGCCAGCGTTGCATTTGGCGGGGAGGACTTTCTGGTCTGCTGGAGTACAGGCGAAGAGGCACTGTCCGACATTGTCGCGGCGCGGGTGACGCCAGAGGGCATCGTGCTCGACCGCCCGCCCATCACGCTCTGCGGTCACACCCATGCTCAGGAGGAACCATCCGTGGCCTTCGACGGCACGAACTACATGGTGGCGTGGCAGGACTGGCGCAACGGCAACCGCGATGTCTATGGTACACGCGTCACGCCGACCGGGGACTTGCTCGACCCGGACGGCGTGCGGTGGACTTCCAATCCGCAGGACGAAACCGAGCCGGCCATCGCGGTCGGCGACAGGGCCTGCCTCGTTGCGTGGCTGGATTTCCGCTGGCCCAACGACGCCGACGTCTTCGCGATGCGAGTCGGCCCAAGCGGTACGGTTCTCGACAGCGCTTTCCCGGTCCCAGACACACAAGACCTCGTGCCCGAGTTTGATGCTCAATTCCTGCCCGACGTAGCTTTCAATGGTGACTGCTACCTTGTGGTCTGGGAGGACCACCGAACCGAGAACAACCAGTGGGATGTCTATGGAATGCGGGTCAGCCCGGACGGAGTAGTGCTCGATTCGGCCTCATTCGTGATATCGGACGCAGCGGAGGCGCAGCAATGCCCGGCGGTCGCGTTCGGCGACAGCACGTTCCTTGTGGTGTGGGAGGACAGCCGAAATCCACAGCACAACTATGACATCTATGGAGCGCGAGTGAATCGCGATGGAGTCGTGCTGGACCCGCAGGGAATCGCCATCATGCCGCGCTACCACTACAGCGAACGCAGCCCGGCCCTGGCGTACGACGGCAGCAAGTTCCTTGTAGTCTGGCATACGTTCGGGGTGACAGCACTCCTTGGTAGGTTTGTGGACGAGGCCGGGCGACCGATGGGTGATTCCTTCATGCTTTTGCACAACGGGCTCGAGATTCCGGCTCCCTCGGTTGTGTTCGGTGATTCCTGCTACCTGGCCGCGTGGCACGGCGTGCACGCGGTCCGCGTGTCAGTTTCGGGCGTGCCCCTTGATTCCCTGAGCATACGTCCGGGCACCGGCACGATGCCCGCGCTTTCATTCGACGGCGGCGAATTCTGTTGTGTCTGGCGGGGGTACAATCCGACCTCCGTGCTTCTCGGTAGTCGCATCACGCAGCAGGGACAGGTGTTGGACTCGGGTGGTGTCGCTTTGCGGAGCGCGGGTTCGAACCATGAATGGCCGGACCTTGCGTTCAACGGGAGGAACTACGTCATGGCGTGGCAGGAGAACTTCTCCAGCTACGATTGGACGTTGTACGGTGCGCGCGTAGAACCCGCGCTAGTCGGCGTGGATACTTTTCGGCTCTCCTGGAACCCGGGCCGGGACCAGACGCCTGCCGTCGCTTGCGGACCGGCAAACCAGAGCTTCATCGTCTTTGCCTGCACGACGGCAGCCTCTCTCGCTCATGGAGCCCAGGCGTACCGGGTCTGGGGACGTTTCCACGAGGACGATTCGAGTCCAGTGCCGACGTTCCCACCCGCCTTGCTCTGGCCACCGGACGGGTACGAGTTCCTGCAGTTGCCCGTGGAGCTACTTGTCGATTCAATGCGCCCCGAACTCGATACATTTGACTTCCGGGTCATGATTGGCGGCGACACCCTCTGGCGGTACTCTACGACTTCACCGAGGTGCACGGTTCCGGACGCAGTCATCATCGAGGGGGCGATGCACCGCTGGACGTGCAGGACGTTTGATGACTCGCTGTGGAGCATGTTCAGTGTGCCCTGGCGATTCGAGTACGTCCCGCTTGGCGTTCAGGACGGGACACCGCCAGCATTGTCGGGAGCTTCCCGGGCCACGGTCTTTCGCCGACAGCAGACCCTCAGGCTTGGCGCGCGTTCCGGCGGGAGTGCGTTGAGCCGCCTTGAAGTCTACGCCACTGACGGACGGCGTGTCGCTGCGTTCGAGCCTCAGGCTACTGGTGATGTGCGTTGGGACTGGAGGGACCAGTCGGGCAGGCCGGTCGGGACCGGCATCTACATCCTGCGATTGACTGACGCGATGGGGCGCACAAGCCAGAGCAAAGTCGTGCTGGTGGACTGATTGATGCACTTCCATGTGCGCGTCGGGTTGCTTCTGTCGGTGCTGGTCGTGTGCGTCGTGACCGCCCAGCCCCTCACCCATGAGAGCTTCGTGCTTGATACGACCCCGGTTTGGCTTCCGGTGGACAGCATCGAGGAGATGCCGGCCGTGACAGCAAGCGGCAGCGGTTTCCTGGCAGTCTGGAGGACCCGACGCGGTACAGATTTCGACGTGCACGCCGCGCGGATTACGCACTCGGGTGCAACGCTCGACCCGGACGGATTCGTCATATCCGGTTGCTCGCTGGATCAGGCCAGCCCACAGGCGGCCGAGGGCGTGCGTGCTTCTCTGGTCGTCTGGGAGGACTGGCGTAGCGGTACTCACTGCGAAATCTACGGTGCCAGAGTAGACACGGGCGGGAACGTCCTGGACCCGGAGGGGTTCCTCATTCACTCCGGTCTCGGCGACTCTCGGCGTCCGACACTCGCCTTCGGACACGGGCGCTGGCTGGTCCTGTGGGACGAGTACAATAGCGGCTGGGCTATTCGAGGGGCGTTCGTGGACACGGCGGGACAGGTCGGGGCCACCATCAGCGTCAGCAACGCCGTATCCTCCCGACTCGCACCGTCAGTAGCTCCAACCGACAGCGGTTTCGTTGCCGCGTGGGAGGATTGGCGCAACGGGCAGTATCCACAGGTCTGGTATGCGCGTATTGACCCGGCCGGCCTGTTGCTGGATTCATCCGGTCTGCAAGCCTGGCCGGACGGGTACGACCAGACACTGCCGGCGATTGCCCGCTGTGGAGGTAATTTACTCATTGCCTGGGAGGAAAGCGCCCTGCTCGATGCGGACGTTTGGGGCATACGCCTGTCGCCAACCGGCGGCGTGCTGGACAGCGCACCGATACGCATTGGGTCTGCGCCGGGACCGCAGCGCCAGCCTCGACTGGCCACGCGGGGCGACAATGTCCTGGCGACGTGGGCCGACTCGCGCAACTCGGTGACTCGAGTTGACATCTATGCCGCGCGGGTTCGGTCCGACGGGAGTGTCGAGAATCTCCGTCTGGTCGTGGGAGCTCCGGGGACTCAGGACCAACCCTGCGTCGCGTGGGGCGACACACTGGGCCTATTGCTCTGGCGTGATATGGCCGGTGATACGCTCTACAAGGACATCCGGGCGGCGCGGATGTCTGCCGGCGACAGCGTGCTCGATCCCAGCGGCTTCAGCGTGATTGACCTGCAGGTGCCGGAGTACTACGGGCAGTCCGACCCATCCGTCGCTGCCGGCGGCGGGTGTTTCCTCGTCACTTGGGCGGACGCACGCAACCAGGCTACCGGGCACGATATCTATGGCCTCAGGCTCTCCAGCGCAGGTGAAGCCCTCGATTCGGCTCCCTTTGCCATATGCAGGGCAACGGGCCTGCAACAGTCGCCGCAGCTGGCCTTCAACGGCAGTTGTCACCTTGCGGTCTGGCAGGACTCGCGCAGCTCCAGCCGCGCGCTCTACGGAGCGCGCGTGGATACGTTGGGCCGCGTACTCGACACTGTGAACATCGTGCTGTCCAATGCAAGATGCTATGAAACCGCCGTGTGTTCCGACGGCGAGCGCTGGCTGGTGACCTGGCGTGCCACGGTGAATGGGCAGCTCGATATCCTCGGGACGTTCGTGGAGGCGGACGGACGGGTGACGCATCCAGGCGGGTTCCACGTCACTTCGACGTCTCAGCCCGACTACCGCCCCGCGGTCAGCTACGGTGGCGAGCGGTTCCTGGTAGCGTGGCAAGCGGTGCGCACAAGCCAGCACGCATTGGAGATACTGGCCAATAGACTGGCACGCGACGGGACGCTGCTCGATACCGCGCGGTACTACAGCAACCTGCCCGGGAACGATGCTGGTGCTGCGCTGGCTTTCGACGGCGAGGATTTCCTGGCGGTGTGGGTCGATCACTTCTGGTCAACCTACGCCATCTACTGTATGCGGGTAGACACCGCCGGGGTCGCCATCGACTCGCCGCCGGTTCTCGTCCAGCAGTTCACCAACTACCACGACGATGTCGACGTTGTCTTCAATGGCGCGCACCACTACCTTGCCTGGGCCGAACAGACGAGACCAGACTGGCAAATCAAGGGTGCGCGAGTGGGTAGAAACACGGCGGTGTTCGATACCTTCCTGCTCGTCACCAGGGAGCAGGCCAGGCCGATTCCATCATTGGCTGCGGATTTGTCCGGCGGGATGCTGATGGTCTACGCCGGGCGAGTTGACAGCATCAATGGCCGTCCAGTCGGAGTTGACCACATCAAAGGCGTGCTTTCGCCGTATGGAGGGATCAAGGAGGGCGGTATTCGACATCCCGAACACGCGAGCGGTCTGCGGGCACAGCCGAGCCTGCTACGCGGTGCAGTTCGAATCATCATGTCCCCGATGTCGGGAGGGAGCACCAGCATCGAGATTGTGAATTCCACCGGTCGAGTGGTGCGGGGGCTTAGGCCTGGACGTGAGAGCAGCGTGGTCTGGGATGGGACGGACGAGTCCGGGCGCGACGTGCCGAAAGGGGTGTACTTCGTAACGCTCAGGACACCTGAACTGGTCGAGCGGGTGAAGGTAGTGAAGGTGGAGTAGGTTCCGGCGCGGAAGCGCGTCGTCGGCTTGTGCTCGACCCGCCTTCGGGCGGGTTTCTCGTTCTTGGGACAAACGGGGACGTTGGGGCTGTTGAAAAACCGCGCTTCGACTGCTGTCAGGAGACGGTAACGTAGATTGCGACCTGATCGAAACCGAATAGTCGGCAGAAACCCGTGAACAGCCGCGTCAGAACAGCAACCGCTGGCTTCGGCAGTGATTTCCCGGCAGGCGCCGTCGCCAGGCGCTTCAGGTTAATCACCGCCGCCGTCAGGTACACCTGAATCGCTACGTTCACCCGGCCACGACGTATCGCTCGACCAAGTCCATGCAGAACCTTGGCTTCCCCATGTCTGCCTTCAACCCACCATTTGTGCCGCTCGTAGCTTTCTTTCCATGCCGGATTCCATCCCTTCGCCTTGCGCCGCCGAGCACGCAGCAGAGCTTCGTATCCTTCGACTATCAGCACTGTCCGCACCTCGGCCGTCGCCGGGACACACCGGTCTCTGAGCGGACAGTCTCTGCAATCACATGCCCTGGCCCGGTATGTCCAACCTTTCTTCCCCTCATAGCTACGACGCAGATACTTGCCACCCGGACATCGTACTACCTGCTTTCTGCTGTCGTACTTGAATCGCTGCAAAGGCAGCTTCCTGGCTGTCTTCCGTACCTGCGGCGGTATCACGGCGACCGTCTCGCTTTCTTCCAGCGCTGCGTAGTTCCCGGCGTGCGCATAGCTCCGATCCGCAGTCACCGTCTCCACCGTCTGCCCGGTGTTG
>CBDUZK010000071.1:0-10616 GCA_965371675.1 uncultured bacterium
GGAAGTGGTCGTGCCGGACCGTTTCCTGGTGATGGGGGCAATCGGGGCCGCGCTGCTCGCGGGTGAGGAGACCGGGGGGCGGGCGACGAGGTTCGCCGGGTTCGAGACCTCGGACGTCAGGTTCGAGACCCGGGGATTCGAGTGCGACGGGTGTCCGAACCACTGTGAAGTGGTGGAGACTCTGCGTGAGGGTGAGGTCATTGACCGCTATGGCGACCGGTGCGGCAAATGGTCCCAGCTTGCACTTGAGGGCCAGGACCGGCCGGCCGCGACGCGCTCTTGACAAGGGTCGGAGCAACAGCCACAATTGGGCATGAGTCGCAAGATTGATTTCTACCTTCACAAGCTGGAGTGGCTCGGGCCGTTGCTGGTCAGGGGCCTGGGGTTGCTGTCCTCGGTCGAGGTGCTTGAACAGACTTTCTCTTTCTCCCAGGTGATGGTGCTGACCGCGCTGATGCAGCACAAAGAGATGACCATGAGCGCGCTCGCGGGGTTCCTCGGGCTGGCGCGGCCCAATGCTACCGGCCTGGTCGACCGGCTGGTCAAGCGGGGAATGGTCGAGCGACGTCGGGTCGAGGAAGACCGGCGGGTCATCCTGATTACGCTGACACAAGCCGGCAGGGAGACCACCCGGAACCTCGCGGTCGAGCAGCGCAAGGGCCTGGCCCGGATGATGAAGCGCATCCCGGAGAAAGACCTCGAGCTGTTCATCGCCACCCTGGAGCAGGTCGCCATGGGCCTGGTCGAGAGCCACGGCGACATCGTCGCTTCCTCCCGCTCCCGCGACTGATTCCTGACGCCTCCCGGGATGCCGGTGCACTCCATGGAGCGCGGCCCGGCGGACCTCTTCCGGCTGTTTGACCTGCCCCTGATGCCACAATAAACTAGAGGTAGGAGGTGTCGTGAAAGTTATCGTATGCGTCTGTTTCTTGCTGGCGGTTGCGTCGGGTCAGACCTATGAGCACCTGACGATTACCGCGGATTCGCTGGTCGTGCCGCTTGCGCCGCTGTGTTCCCTGGTCGAGTCGCAACTCGGGCTGAACGATACAGTCGTCACGGTGAGCCAGGTGTACGCGTCGGTCCCAGGTCGGGACAACCCGGAGAAGATCCGCAACTTCATCAAGCAGGCATATACGGACTGGGGTGTGACCCATGTGTTGCTGGCCGCGGACCATGACCAGATACCGTGCCGTCTCTGCTGGGTCGAAATCAGCCAGGAGTGGCGGGACTGGATTCCGACCGAGCTGTACTACTCGGCGCTCGACGGTGACTGGGATGGGGACGGAGACAGCCGGTTCGGTGAGCCCGAGGACTTGGTTGACCTGCTGCCGGATGTGTACCTGGGCCGGATCCCGCTCGCGACGCCGGGTGAGATAGACGCGTTCGTCGAGCGGTTCCTGGTCTACGCGCAGGATTCGACTGCCGCGTATCTCGAAGACGTGCTGCTCGCCGGGTTCGATTTCTCACAGACCTTCCGGGGCGAAGATATCTGCGAGATCTACGACACGCTGCTTCGGCCCGAGACGATGCGGTCCTGGAAGGTCTATGACAGCCACTCGGGCAACCATGAGGACCTGGTGAAGGCGCTGCTCGACCAGGGCATGAACATCTGGGTCCAGTACGACCACTGTGGCTACAACGTGATGGGGTGTGGGTACATCAACCACAACTGGTTGCTCTTGTGGTACGAACTGGAGGCCATGGCGAACGCACCGCGCTACTCGATAATGCTCGCGGCCGGGTGCCTGCCGTCCGCGTTTGATTCGAGCTTCTGCGTTTCTGAGGTGCTGCTGACCGCTCCGAACGGCGGGTGCGTTGCGACCTGCGCGAACTCGCGGGTCGGGTTCGGGGCGAGCCCGGACCCGTACCGTTGCGGGTCGGTGTTCTACGTGGAGAAGTGCCTGGAGTGGCTCTGGACGCGCGGGCGCCATTCGTCGCTTGAGGGCATCGCCTCGGCACACGCCCAGGGCGCACCGTTCGTGGCATCAAGCATGGTCTGGCGCTGGTGTCATTACGAATTCCTGCTCTGCGGCGAACCGTCGATGCCGGTCTGGGTGCCGCAAGGGAGCGGGGTGGAGGAAGGCGATACGCCGGACGCAAGACGCAGGATGCCATACACCGGGCCGACGGTCGTGCGCGGGGTGCTGGTCCTGCCTGTTGCGGGCATGCGCGGTGCTCAAGCGCCAATGGTCATGCTGGACGCTGCCGGGCGGGATGTCGTGGAGTTGCAGCCAGGGGCGAATGACGTGAGTCACGTCCCCGCAGGTGTGTATTTCGTCTCGCAGCCGTCGTCGGCAGGCGGTCATCTGCCGGCCGTCAGCAAGGTCGTGATTCAGCGCTGAGGTGGAGGATACGTGAAGATACTCGTTGTGGCAGCCGCTTGCCTGCTCGCGGCCGTGGCGGTAGGACTTGACCCAGAAGAGGCTGTTCGCCGACCTCGTGGGCTTGATGATGGTGAGTTCCTCGTGGACACGTGCATCACCCTCGTGCCCATGCCAGGTGACCAGAGGAGTGAGGCCGTTGCCTTTGACGGCACGAACTACCTCGCTTTGTGGACCGACCAGCGACTCGGAACCGATGACGTCTTCGGAGCGCGGGTGAGCCAAGATGGCCGCATCCTGGACGTAGACGGCATACCCATTGCCGTCGGCGGCGGCGGGCAGTCGACAGCCGCGGTCGCCTTCGATGGTTCCAACTACCTCGTCGTGTACGAGGACTACCAAGGCAGTTCCCAGATACACGGCATCAGGGTCAGCCTTTCCGGGACGGTTCTCGACAGCACAGGGTTCGTCATCTGTCCTGGGCCACGGGTGTCCTTCCCGTCAGTTGCGTGCGGGACTGCCAACTTGCTTGTCGTCTGGCAGGACTACCGCAACGACACAGCAGACATCTTCGCTGCACGGGTCACTCGAGAGGGCACCGTACTGGACCCAGATGGGCTGGCGTTGACCCGCCGGTCCGGTGATGCGTGGACCCCTGAGGTCGCCTTCGACGGCACCAACTACCTAGTGGTCTGGTACGATGACCGCCATGGCTACGATGATGTACTTGCGACACGGGTCACATCGGCGGGCGCGGTTCTGGACCCGAACGGTATCCTGGTCTGCAACGCAGCCAACCACCAGCGGTCACCTTTCGTGGCATACGGTGGCGGGTGCTATCTTGTCGCCTGGGAGGACCGGCGTGGAGCTTCTTCCGACATCTACGCCGCGCGCGTATCGCCTGCCGGTACGGTTCTGGACCCGAACGGGCTAGTGCTGTGCAGCGTGGAACGCACCCAATGGTATCCATCCGTTGCCCATGACGGCACGAATTTCCTCGTCGGGTGGGGCGACTGGCGCGGAGACGCGTCTGTTTTTGCGTCCAGGGTCACGTCGACAGGGACGGTCCTTGACCCGAACGGACGTCGCATCTCACATCCGACCGAGTATGCCGACCGTCCGAAGCTCGCGTTCGGCAATGCGCACTACTTGGCTGCTTGGACCTGCGGCTCTTGGAACCGGGACATCCGGGCGGCGAGGGTTTCAACATCGTGCACGCCGCTGGATTCGGCGGGATTCTTGGTCTCGGCATCGGTGAACTCTCAACGCAACCCCGCGGCAGCTCAGTCGGGCACGGACTTCCTGGTAGTGTGGGAGGACGTGCGTACCGGTCCGGGTCGGAGCATCTATGGGGCGCGCGTGAACCAGACCGGCACGGTGCTCGATTCTCAGGCCTTTGAGGTCAGCACGGCCGCCGGCGTGGTGAATCGCCCTGCGGCCGCGTTCGACGGCACGAACACGCTGGTGGTTTGGGAGGACTCGCGGAACGGACCGGTCGACATCTACGGGGCACGAGTGAGCGCGGGAGGCGAGGTGCTCGACCCGCGGGGCATCGCCATCCGCTCGGGAACCGACATCTACATGGCGCCTTCAGTTGCATTCGATGGCGCGAACTACCTGGTGGTCTGGGAGAGCTACCGCCTCGGGGCTTACTC
This sequence comes from uncultured bacterium, assembly GCA_965371675.1. Taxonomy (GTDB): domain Bacteria; phylum Hydrothermota; class Tepidihabitantia; order Tepidihabitantales; family Tepidihabitantaceae; genus DSBX01. The sequence goes on from CBDUZK010000071.1 coordinate 3,977, forward strand.
GGACGTCTACGGCGCTCGAGTCACACCGGCCGGGGTCGTGCTTGACACGCTCGGCATAGCCATTTCGGCAACCGAGTTCTCCGAGGACCATGCGAGCGTCGCGTTCGACGGCACGGCCTTCCTTGTCGCGTGGCAGGACTACCGGAACGGCTCGGCCGATATCTACGGAGCGCGGGTGTCTGGTGAAGGACTGGTCCTGGATACTGCAGGCATCGCCATCTCGACCGCGTCAGGTGGCCAGGGTCTTCCGGTAGCAGTCTCGGACGGCGCCAACACCTTGGTGGCCTGGGTGGATTCTCGCTGGGGGGGCGAGGCGTATGATATCTACGGCGCGCGCGTGACGCAGGACGGGGCCGTGCTGGACCCGACCGGCATTCCGATCTCCAGAGGGCCCGGTCGGAAGCTACTTCCGACCGCAGCCTTTGATGGGGCGGACTTCGCCGTCATCTGGCAGGACGACCGCAGTGATACGGCGTACGACGTCCGAGGCGCGCGTGTCACGCCTGCGGGTGTGGTCGTAGACAGCTTCCCGGTTGTCGTTCGGGAAGGCGGCCAGCGCTGCCCGGTGTTGTCCCGGTCTGCTGGCGGACCGGTGTTCCTAGGGTATCAAGGTCGGGCAGGGTTGGTCGGAGGCAAGACCTACAACGCCGACCGCATCTGGGGAAAGATAAACCCACTGTCAGGCGTTGCGCGGTACGAAACACCTGTGCGTCGCAGCCCTGCGCCAGCGCCAGCGGTCGTCCGCGGTCAACTCCGGATGCCTCAGGGCATCCGTGCTAGCCTCCTCGACATCACCGGCCGGAGGGTCATGGTGCTGCTGCCGGGCCGGAACGACATCCGGCATGTTGCGCCGGGCGTTTACTTCATCAGAGGGGACTCCGGGTGGCCGGGGGGCAAGGGGTCGAGTGTCAAGATTGTGATACAGCGCTAGATGAGAAGATTGCCGTTCCTGCTCGTGTTTCTGTTCATCACGGCAGGCGCAACCGAACTCGTACGCGTTGACCTGAACGGTGCGACTACGCCGGTGCCGGATGAGCTGCGGCCCGGGTTCTTCTATAACAACACCACCCAGGCCGCGAATCGGATCTTCGATACCTCGCGCATCAACTGCAACCTGATGCGCGACGGCGACGTGGCATGGTATCTGATGTCGTCCACGAGCTACGACGAGGTTATGAGCCGCGTGCGCAGCCTGCGCTCGACCCACCGGCACCGTGCGAGCAGGACCGACAGGTTCGTCACCCTCCTCGCCGGCATGCCGTGGTGGCTCAGCCGGTCCCAGGATACGAGGCCCATAGGCAGCAACTGGCGTTACTTCAACTCGGTCGGGCCGCGCGACTACGCAATCTGGGATTCGCTGATGCGCGACATTGCAGCCGAAATCCGGACTTGGGGGCATACGCCGCACTACGAGTTCTGGAACGAGCCGGACCTGTTCTTCTGGAACGGCACCGAGGCCGAGTTGTTCGGGCTCTACCGGCACACCGCCAACGCTATCAAGTCTGCCGACCCGAACGCGAAGGTCGGAGGAGTTGCGGTTAACTACTGGTACAAGGGCATCGATTCAAACATGCCGACGGTCTACGGTTGGATATCGGACTCGCTCATGCGGCAGTACGCCGCCACGTCGCACCTCATCGACTCCTGCGCGCTGTCCGGTACACCGCTCGACTTCATCACCTGGCACATGTTCAGCGGCTACCCGTACATGGTTGACCAGGCAGCGGATTTCTTCCGCCGTCAGCTCGACAGCGCCGGGCTGTACAACACCGAACTTGTCATGACCGAGTACAACGCCGCCGGTCCGCTGCGCGAGGGCTCAATGCATCCGGGGGTGATGGCGCGGACACTCGAGCGGATGGCCGCGCGCGAGGTCGGGCACGCGATTGCGGCGTATCAGGATTTCGGCAGCGACCCGATTGAGGAGTTCTTCAGCGGGTACGGAATGTTGAGTCGGGGCGCGCTGTGCAAGCCGGCGTTCAAGGCACTGCAGCTCGCCAATGAGGTCGCGCTTCTCGGCCGGCTGCTGCCGGTCGACACGACGGTTGACTTCCGCATCTCGGTTTTGGCCTCGAGACAGGGCAACAGGGTTCGCATCCTGCTCGCCAACCAGGTGTTCCCTCCCCTCACCGCCGGCCTTGAGGTGCTGCTCTACAGCGAGCATCGTATCAACACCGAGGACCTGTGGGCCGAGGGATACACCTGGGCGACGGTCGAGAGCGTAATCACCGGCATCTACCCGCCACACGGGCCGCCCGAAATCGTCGCCGCGTTCGAGGATGCCAACGCCGTCTATGTCTGGGCTCGCCAGTACTTCTACGACCGGCGGACCATCGAGCTGCGGCTGAGCGGACTTGTCGGTCCGACGTACGGGACGATTGTGGTCATCGACGACTCCTCCAACAACGTCATCATGCGTTACGACTCACTGGTTGATGCGGGTTGGACCCGGTCAGCCGCGGTCACATACCTCTACGGGGACCAAGATATGCGTGCTGAGAACCTGTTCGTGCCCGACTCGGTGCTCGAGTTGACGTTGGACCCGAACGAGGTGGTGCTGCTCGACCTGCCCGAGGTGCAGACGGTTGGGATCCGGGATGGCGTCGAAGGCGGGCTGATGAAGGTCCAACCCAGGCTGCCGACGATTGTCCGCGGGATGCTGTCGCTGCCGACGCCCGGCCACGGGACGTCATGCGCGTTGTTCGATATCAGCGGCCGGGAGCTGATGGAGCTGCTACCGGGCGAGAACGATGTGCGGCATCTGAGCCACGGAGTTTACCTTATCATGCAGGACGGACATCTACTGGAACGAGTTGTCGTTCTGCGTTAGGATGTTGTCTTGAAGCGCCTGTTGCTTATCGTTGGACTGCTTGCTGTCGCGTCGGCCCAGCCGTATGACCACGTCGTCATTACCGCGCGCTCGCACATGCCCGCATACGCGTCGCTGTCCGCCTGGGTGCAAGGCGACCTCGGCATGTCCGATACGGTAGTGGCGGTGGAGGATATCCTCCCGACCTACCCGGGACGTGATTCTGCGGAGAAGGTGCGCAGTTTCATCCGGCATGCGTACACGAACTGGGGCACGACCCATGTGCTGCTGGGTGGCGACACGGACGTGATTCCGCGCCGCCTCGCCTTCGTGCACCGGTACGGCCGGACCCAGAATATCCCCTGTGATCTGTACTATGCGGATCTGGACGGCGACTGGGATCTGGACGGCGACGACGTGTTCGGTGAGCTGGAGGACTCGGTCGACCTGTTCCCGGATGTCTCCATCGGCCGCGCCGCCGTCTCGACGCCGGTACTGGCCGAGCGGTTCGTCAGCAAGGTGCTGACCTATGCCTCGGATTCGACCGCCTCGTACCTGGACGAAGTGCTGCTGGCCGGGTTCGACCTGTACGACGAACCGGTCATCAAGGGAGAGTACCATTGCGAGATAGTGGATACGACTTACATGCCGGAGGTGATGCGACCGTGCGCGAAGGTCTACGACAGCCACTCCGGCAACCACAAGTCCGACATCCTCGCTGCGCTGAACGACGGCCAGCATGTCTGGGTGCACGCGGACCACAGCAGCTGGTGGTCGGTGGGCGCAGGGTACATGAGGCACAACGCAACCATCAACTACAACGAGCTGTCCGCGCTGGCGAACGGCACCGAGTACACGATAGGGTTCGTGAACGGATGCCACGTCGGCGCGTTCGACTCTTCGGACTGCGTCATCGAGGGCTTTCTGTCCGCGCCGAACGGCGGGGGCGTGGCGGCGTTCGCCAACGCTCGTCCCGGCCTGACGATTGACCCGGACTGGCACCGGGCGGGGTCGTACCTGCAGGCGCAGCTCCTTGTCGACCGGTTGCTCAACCAAGGCAGCAGCACCCGGCTCGGGGACTTTGCCGGGTTGCAGGCGTTCATTGCGCCGCTCGCGGACACCAGCCCGACCTACCGTTGGTGCCAGTACCAGTACAACCTGTTCGGCGAGCCGGTGATGCCGGTGTGGGTGCCGGAGATGGCCGGGCTGTCGGGTGAAGGAAAGACAGGCGGTAGGACTTGTACGAGGAGGGGCACGCCGACAGTCGCGCGCGGAGTGGTGAGCCTGACCGGCTCGGCACCGGCGGTCCTGCTCGACATCGCGGGGCGTCGCGTGGGCGACCTTGTACCGGGTCGGAATGACATTCGGCACCTGAGTCCCGGCGTGTACTTTGTCGCGCGGGACGGTCGGGTTGTTGGTCGGACCGTCTTTTTGTGGTAGAATGGACTCATGAAACGCTTGTTTCCTGCCTTTTTCGTTCTTCTTGCTGTCGCGTCGGCCCAGCCGTACGAACATGTTGTGGTGACTACCGATTCGTTTGTGACGCACGTCGCGCCCCTGTGTGAGTGGTTGGAGACGAACACCGGCATGCGGGACACGGTGGTGCTGGTCGAGGACGTGTGTGCTTCGTTCCCGGGGCGCGACGACCCGGAGCGGCTGAGGAACTTCATCATCCACGCGTACCAGAACTGGTCCACGACCCACGTGCTGCTGGGCGGGGACGTGGAGGTGGTGCCCGTCCGCCGGGCGTGGGTGGATGCGGAGCACGTGCATCCCCTGCTCAAGGACAGCATCCCGGCCGACCTGTACTTTGCGGACCTGGACGGGGACTGGGATGCGGACGGAGACAACCGGTTCGGCGAACCGGAGGATTCGTGCGACCTGTACCCGGACCTGTTCGTGAGCCGCTTGCCCGCGACGACGGTTGCCTCGGTTGACCTGCTCGTAAACAAGCTCCTGGTCTATCTCGGTAACCCGGAGGCGGACTACCTGCACGAGGTGTTACTCACCGGCTTCGACATCTTCGAGGGCGTGTACTGCGAGACGACGATGGAGCTGTACGACTCCGCGTATGTGCCGGTGACGATGAAACCGTGCAACAAGGAGTACGACAGCGAACCGGGCCGGCACATGGCGGATGTCATTACGTACCTGAACCAGGGACAGCACATCTGGATTCACGCGGACCACTGCAACTACTTCGGCATGGGCATGGGGTACATGAACCACGGCGAGGTCATGTACCGGGACCAGCTCGCGCAGCTCACCAACAGCGGCGAGTACACGATTATGACCTCGCTCGGCTGTTGCACCGGCGAGTTCGACACCTCCGACTGCGCGTCCGAGGAGTTCATGCTCGCGCCGAACGGCGGCGGTATCGCGGTCGCTTCCAACTCCCGCTACGGGCTGGGGAGTGCCGGCAACCCGCAGCGCGGCGGGTCGTTTGTGCTGGTCGAGGGATTCGTGCGCGGCATGTTCATGGACCCGGATACCGGCAGTGTCGGGACCGGCATCGTCACCGCTTGGGCCGACGCGGTACCTTTGGCCCACGTCGACCTTGCGTACAGATGGTGCTTGTTCTGCTGGAACCTGCTCGGTGAGGCCGCGATGCCGGTATGGATACCGGAACAGAGTGGAGTCGCGGAGAGTGGCGGGATGAGGGCGGGGGCGAGGCTGCCGAACATCGTGCGGAACTCACTGGTCGTCCCGCAGACTCCCATGACCACGTCTCAATGCCCAATCGCCCTGCTCGACGCTTCTGGCCGCAGGGTCATGGAACTCGTGCCGGGCCCGAATGACGTGCGGGCACTGAGCCCGGGTGTGTACTTTGCTGTGACTGACAACGAGGCCGGAACCGCGAAGGTCATGATTGTCCGCTAGGGAGATGACATGCACAAACTGACGATACTTGCTCTTATATGCTTCGTAACAACAGGGCTCACCCAGGACCGGTCCGCTACGCTTATGGAGGCGAAGCTGTACGTCAACGATGCCCGCGACCTCGACCGACTCGGCAGTCTTGCCGGGGACCTGTACATCTGTTCCCGCGGCACGGACGAGAACGGTACGTACCTGCTTCTCGTCACCGACGCGGAGCAACTCGCCATCATCCGGGACTGCGGATTGGAGACTGCGGTCACGTGGACCGACCTGGATGAGAAGTTCGAACTCATCACCGGTGTGGACCCGGATGACCCGGGCCGGTTCCAGGACTTCGGTTACTACCACACCTACTGGGAAATGCGGGATTCAGTCACCACCTTCGCCGCCAACTACCCTGAGATATGTAGCCTGTACACCGCGGGAGTGACGTCCCAGGGCCGTGACATCCTGTGCTTGAAGGTATCGGACAACGCGGCGGTCGAGGAGGACGAGCCGGCCTGCTACTTCAGCGGCTCGACCCACGGCAACGAGCCGATGGGCACGTCAATCGTAATGGCTTTCCTGCAGGAGATACTGTCCGGCTACGGCACCGACCCGATTTCCACCTGGCTGGTGGACAACCGTGAGATCTACACAGTGCCGATACTGAACCCGGACTGCTCGGTGTTCTGTTCGGATTCGGCCGGTGCCAACATCTACTGGCGCAAGAACCGACGCGTGGTCCAGGCGCCGCACGTCGGCGTGGACCCGTCACGCAACCACGCCTACAAGTGGGGGTATGACGACATCGGCTCATCGCCCAACCCGGGAGCTCATGCCTACCGCGGTCCAGCTCCGTGGAGTGATGCAGAGGCCACCGCGGCGCGCGGCCTCGGGCTCGCGCACCGGTTCCGCACCAAGCAGGACTACCACTGCTTCGGCGGCTACAACGGCTACCCGTGGACGTAT
>CBDUZK010000072.1:0-10374 GCA_965371675.1 uncultured bacterium
CAAGCTGCTGGAGAATAGCCCCGAGGTTACCCAGGTAGGCAGCCCGGTCTCGTTCATTCCTGGCGTTCTTGAGCAGGTCCTCGTAGATCCGTATCTTTCTTCTCGCCTCGTCCAGGCTGCTGAAGCTGATCCCGTGCCCACCGAGTTGTTCGTATGACCGGGTCAGGCTCTCCTGCTCGGTCGGAAACTCGAACACCACGCTCCGGCCGACCCAGAAGTCCGGGGCAACCAGCGGCAGCTTGGACACCAGCCATTCCGACACCCAGAACAGCACCGGTCGGCCCAGCTTGCGGACCCAGTCGCGCTGCTGGTTCAATCCCTGCAGCGCGGCAGGCCTGGACCCGGATTCCCATTCTTCTTCTCGAACCAGGTCCGTGACGTTGTTGACCGAGATGGCGACGGTCTTGCTCTCCTGCTCCCGGGCAACAAAGGCCTTGCTCGCAATCGTCTTCCGGATTGCGGCCGTGATGATCTTGGTCTCAGGCCCGAGGTCGAGTTCGAACACGCTGACGCCCGCAGCCTTCAGCCGTGGGCCGATGCCCTTGAGAACCTGAATCCTGACTGCCGGCACGTTGCAGATGCAGATGGCGTACCCTTCCTCCGCAATCTCGAGGAACGTCGCGAGTTCATCTGCAACCGTGTTGATGGCGGACCCCGTCTTCGTGGCCGGCATGGAGGAACGAATCAGCCCGGTGGCACCGTCCCGGGCGAGAAACTCCCTGGTCTCGTCCTTCACAGGACCCCGGGCTCAGGCGAGCTTGCGCCGTTCGAGCAGCGGAACGACCGCGGGATGAACGTCGTAATAGATGCCCTCGGCGTCGCGGTACTCGATCACCGCGAGCATGTGCAACAGCTTGCTCAACGGCTCATCTTTCTTCCCGGTCCGGGTCTTATGTACTTCAGCGAGGACCGGGTACAGGTCTTCGTCTATCATCCGCTGGAAATGGATGGTCAGGTTCATGGCGTGCCGGTCCACGATGTCCCAGGTAATCCGGCCCGTCCCGGCCACCTTCGCGCTCACGCAGGCGTCGCGGCAGACAGAAAACAGGTCGCTGAGCACGCCGTTGCAGACCGTAACGACCTTGCTGAAGGCATCCGTCTCGAACAGGTCCTCGCTCATCCTGCGCCTCAGGATGTTGCGCAGCAATTCCAGCCCGTCCTCATGCGGCGCCCCGTCCCGCTTCGCAATCCGGACCGGGTACACCTCAACCAGCTTGTCGAAGCTGCCGAGGACCATTTTCCAACTCGGCAGGTACTCCATCGCCTTGCTCACCGTGTAAATCATCCGGCACTTCGGCCGGGCCAGGGTCGCGGCCTGGAGCCGGAACAGCTCATCCACCAGTTTCAGGTCCAGCTTCTCCATGTCATCGATGACGACCAGTGGCTCGCGGCCCGTTTCCTGCCGCACCCTGGCCGCTACCATGTTGAATACCTCGACCAGTTCGCCGATCTTCGGCCCCAGCTTTTCCCGCACTACCTCGCGCAGGGAGGACTCGATTCCATAGCTGGCACCCAGTTCGGCGATTGCAAAGGGCAGCTTGAAGCCGACCTTGCCGCCGCCCGCCTTCGTAATAACTCTCTCCTTGAAGACTTCTGAGGTGCTCCGGAGCAGAAGGTCGGTCAGGAGCTTCTTGATGTCTCGGCCCAGCTTGATCCCGGCCTCCTGTGCCTCCCCCGCGAGTTTGATGACCGAGAACAACAGGATATCCAGGGCCGCCACGTCTCCGGGCTCCAGGTCCCGCAGCACGGACATGAACACGGACAGGTGCGTCTCCTCAAGCTCACGGAGCAGGCGCAGCAACTCGGTCGTCTTGCCGCTCTTGGGCTGGCCGCTGAAGAGTATCTTGCACGGCTCGGAACCCATCTCCAGTGCGGCCTTCAACTCGTCGGCCGGACTGTACTTGCGCTCGACGTAGTAGGCATCGAACAGCTCCCTGTCCTCAAGGTCTTTCTCAAGGGCGCGGTACGCGTCGGTCAGGTTATCCGCCGGGCGGGTGACTTTCTTCTCAGTGGACGGCTTCGTCTTTACCTTTTTCTTCGCCATGATGCTGCCAGTATAGGTCATGAGGAAACCGCGTCAAGGCCCGACAACCGAAAAGCTGGTCGTGCAGCACTAGCCCGCCGGATTGACAAAACCCACGCCCGGCCTAACATCATGCTCGCTATGGATTTCGGTAGAATCTGGGCCGAGGTCAACCTCGATGCCCTCAACTATAATCTCGACCAGGTAAGGAAACTGGGCGGGGACCGTAAGCTGATGGTCGCGGTCAAGGCCGATGCTTACGGCCACGGCCTGACCGAAGTGGCGGCCGAGATTCAGGACCGGGTGGACGCGTTCGGCGTCGCCGGGGTCGAGGAAGGCATCAACCTGCGCCGGGCCGGAATCACCGAGCCCGGAATCCTTGTGCTCTCCCCTGCGCCTTACGAGGAAATCCCGGACCTGTTCAAGTACAACCTGACCCCGACCGTGACCGAGCCCGAGTTCGCCCGCCTGGTGGCGAGTGAAGCCCAGAACCGTAACCTGACCATGCCAATCCACGTCGAGGTGGACACCGGCATGGGCCGCACCGGCGTCGGACTTGGTGAAGCGGCCGGGTTCATCCGCGCGGTCGCGGACCTGCCCGGACTCCGGCTCGAAGGCGTGTTCACCCATTTCCCGACCGCGGACTCCGATGTGAAGTTCACCGAAATCCAGCTCACCGCATATCGCCGCCTGCTGGCCCAGCTCGAGCAGGACGGACACGATTCCATCCTGCGCCACGCCGCGAACTCGGCCGGGCTGATGAACCTGCCCGAGTCCCAACTCGACATGATTCGCCCCGGGCTGATTGTCTACGGCATCCTGCCCGAGAGCTACCGTTCCGGCCGGCGCACTACCGACCTCGACCTGGTCCCGGTCATGAGCCTGCGTTCAAGGGTAGTCAACCTGCGCGACATCCCGGCCGGGAACTCAATCAGCTACGAGCGCAACTTCTTCACCGAGCGCGATTCCCGCATCGCAATCATCACCGCCGGGTACGGCGACGGCTACCCGTACGCCCTGACCAACAAGGGCGAAGCCATCATCCACGGCCACCGCGTGCCGATTGTCGGCAACGTCTGCATGGACCTGACCATGCTCGACGTGACCGGGCTCGCCGACGTCGCAATCGGCGACGCGGTGACCCTGATGGGCACGGACTCGGGAAGCACCATCACCACCAACGACATCGCGGCATGGGCAGATACCATCCCCTACGACATCATCTGCCGCGTCAGCCCGCGCGTCCCACGCATCTACATCAAGGACGGCAAAGTCACAGGAGTACGAAACCGGTTGAACGATAATGAAAGCTGAGAACAACGAGAAGAAGACCGAATCACCGTCCGCAGCATCACTCAGCGGACTGATCTGGACCCTGTCGGTCTCGGGCAACGTGTACATGGGCCAGCGCCTCTCGCCCGAGATCGAACCTCAGGAGCCGAACCTGAACCTGGCCCGCCACACCATCGACACGCTCCAGATGATCAAGGAGAAAACCGAAGGCAACCGGACCGACGCGGAGACCGAGTTGCTCGATTCGGCCCTGCACCAGCTCCACCTGCAGTTCATCGAAACCGAGAAGGCGTTGAAGGACAAGCAGCCCGAAGCCGAAAACCCGAATCCGGCAGACAAACCCGAGCCCGACGCCGGGGAAACGACGGCCTGAACCATGAACAGAAACATATCTCTCCTGACCGCGGTTGTCACGGGTCTCGTCCTCTTGGCCGCGTGCGGCTCGGACGGCCCGTCCCGGGCCCGGGCCGAGGAACCCGGCCCGGATACGCTGATACTATCCTCGCCCCTGATTGCGCCCCCGGTCGAACGACTGGCCGAGTTGTTCCCGGACGGGATTGAGTTCCGCGAGCAATCGGACCCGTTCCCGTACCTGGCCGTTCACGACCAGAACGACGCCCTGCTCGGGTACATGACCTCGACCGACTTCGCTGGCACGACCGCGGAGGGCTTCGGCGGCCCGGTCCCGATCCGCGTGTTCCTCGACCCCGAGGGCGCAACCGTCGACTTCGACGTGCTCGACAACTTCGAGACGCCCGCGTATATGAAACTGCTGCTCTGCAGCGACTTCAAGGCCCGGGTCATCGCCTACCGGGCAGGCCAGGAGGAGGAGATTGACGCCATAACGCTCGCCACCGTATCCTCGGCCGCCATCATCACCGGCGTGACCGGCGTAATCGACCGCTTCGCCACCGAAATCCTCGCCTCGGAACAGCAGTAACCCGGACCGCGTTGACACCCCCGGCCCGCTGGGTAGAATTGCTGCTTGCACGACAGCAAACAGTCGGAACAGACTCTCCTGCTGGTCAAACCTGACGCCGTGCGCCGGCAGCGCACGGGTGAAATCCTCCGCCGGGTCGAGGAGGCGGGGTTCACAATCACCGGCCTGCGCATGCGACAGCTGACCGCAGCGGAGGCCGGTGACTTCTACTCCATCCACCGCGACAAACCGTTCTACGACGGCCTGGTCGAGTTCATGACTTCCGGTCCGCTCGTCGCGGTCCGGCTCGAAGCAGGGGACGCCTGCCGCCGCGTCCGCGAGTTCGTCGGCACGACCGACCCGCAGCAGGCTGCACCGGGTACGATCCGGGCCGACTTCGGCACTTCGGTGCGCACCAACGCCGTCCACGCGTCCAACCCGGACGAGAACGTAAAACAGGAACTGGACTTCTTCTTCGCAGACAACGAAATGCCATAAGGAGGCATTGTGAAAAAGGCCCTGCTCGCTCTCCTCGTGCCGATGCTGGCCCTTGCCGGCACGGTCTCAAAGACAATCGCGTTCGACAGCCGCGACCTCGTGATGACCGAAGCCAACGGGTACGACGTCGTGCGGCTGGCGGACTTCACCACCATGAACGAACCGGGCAAACCGATGCTGCCCGAAGCGGTGTTCAATGTACTCGTACCTGCGACCGCAACCGTCACCGCGGTCGAAGTCACGCCGCTCAACCCGGAGAACATCCCGGGCACCTGGAAGGTCCATCCGGGCCAGCCACCGGTCATCCTGTCCGCGACCGAGCTGCCCGAGTTCATCGAGCCCGACCCGGCGACCTATTCGAGCAGCAGCCCGTACCCGGCCGAACTCGTTGACCACGTCCCCACCGGCACCAAGTCCGGCTACCGTCTCTGCGGCTTCGCGCTGCGCCCGATGACCTGGATTCCGACCACTGGCAAACTCACCCTCTACCGCCGGATGGAAGTCAGGGTCACGTACGAGGAAGGCACCATCACGCCCGGGACCCTCACCTCGAACCAGCGCGCCGTGTTCGAGCGCGACGTCCGCGGCCTGATCATCAATGGTGACGACGTCACCCGCTTCGCGCCCGCGGTTCGCCTCACCGACGACCTGGAGACCAACTACGTCATCGTCACGTCCGACGCGCTGTCCGGGAACTGGGACGACCTGGTCGAATGGCGGACGAAGAAAGGCCACCGTGCCGGGGTATTCACGACCAGCTGGATCGGCAGCAACTACACCGGCCGCGACACCCAGGAGAAGATCCGCAACTTCATCATCGACTACTTCGAGAACCACGGCCTGATCTTCGTACTCCTTGCCGGCGACAACCACATCGTGCCCGGCCGCCGCTGCCGCGCGGTGGTCAACACCACCACCGGCAACATCCCGGCCGATGTCTACTACGCCGACCTCCAGTGGTCCTACGACGGCAACCGCAACAACGTCTTCGGCGAAGCCAACTACGACACGGTTGACTTCTACTACGACGTCTACGTCGGCCGCGCCTCGGTCGACAACGCCACCCAGTGCAACACCTTTGTGAATAAAGTCCTGTTCTACGAGAAGACCCCGACCACCGACTACCTGAAGAAACTCTGCCTCCCCTACACTCAGCTCTGGTCCAACTACTCGGGCAAGGTCATCAGCGACTCGATCGCGGCCCAGAGCCCGGCCGGCTGGACCGACTTCTACGTCGCGAACCCGACCAACACCTCCCCGATGCGCAACGCGATCAACGCCGGCTACCACTTCACTCACGCGACCGCACACGGCAGCGCCACCAGCCTCGCCGACATGCAGGGCCGCACCATCTACAACACCTCGGTCGCCGGCGGCCAGACCAACTCGACCCGTCCGACAATCCTCAACTCCATCGCCTGCATCTCGGGCAACTTCGAGCACTCCGACTGCATCGCCGAGGCGCTGATGAACAACGCGAACGGCGGCGCGGTCGCGGTCATCATGAACTCACGCTACGGCTGGGGCACTCCGCCGTCGATGGGCCCGTCCGAGAAGATCGACAACAAGTTCTACGACTGGTACTTCCGCCGGGACTCGATTGAGATCGGCGTCACCCACGCCCGTTCCAAGGACTTCTACGCCTACTCGGCCCAGGCACAGGGTGTCTGGCGCTGGTGCTACTGGGGCCTGAACCTGTTCGGTGACCCCAACATGCCGATGTGGAAGACCGACCCGGTAACGCTCAGCGCAGACCAGCCCGACACGGTCGAGACCGGGGCCCAGAACCTCGACGTCATCGTAACCACAGGCGGCAACCGGGTCGCGGGCGCGCTCGTCTGCTGCTGGAAAGGCGACGAACTCCACGTCTCCGGGCACACCAACTGGAACGGCGAAGTCACCCTTGCCGTCAACCCGCTCACGACCGGGATGATGTACTTCACGGCCACGGCCAAGAGCGCGTACCCGCTGGAAGATTCGATTGTCGTCACGCAGGGCGCGCCCCAGCCCTACGTGCGCTACCAGAGCCACTACGTTGACGACAGCGGGAACAACCAACTCGACCCGGGTGAGACCGCTGACCTGCTGGTCACGCTCAAGAACGCCGGTAACGCCGGGGCGACCAACGTCAACGCAGTCCTGCGCACCGAATCCGGCTACATCACGTTCACCGACTCGACCTCCAGTTGCGGCACCATCGGCGCCGGCGACACCGTCCGCGGCGACGCCTTCACGCTCACCGCGGCTGGCGGCACCCCGCCTGGCACGCGCATCGGCTTCACAATCCACGTCACCAGTAACGAAGGCACGTGGGACCCGACGTTCGAACTCATCGTCGGCACGGCGGCCACACCCGGCGCAGTCGTCATGGACCACGACACCGGCTACTGCAAGCTGACCGTCACCGCGCTCGGCGGCATCGGGTTCACCGAACCACCGGCCGACCTCGGCGCCGGCTTCTCCTACCCCAAGGCCAGCGCCAGCCAGCTCTACTACGCAAGCTTCATGCTCGGCAACAGCCCGTCCTACCTCTGCGACCGCTTCTACAGCCAGCCGGCCAACAGCGGCGTCAACACCGACTTCGAAATCGTCGACAGCCTGCGCGCGGTGATTCCGCCCGGCTCCGGCGACGAACACTTCCGGTGCGTCATCGACGACGGCGGCCACCCGTCCTCGAAGGACCTCACCATCACCCAGCACTCGCACATGTGCGCGGACGCCGGGTACGACGACTTCGTGGTCCTGGCCTACGACATCACCAACGACGGCGGGACCGCGGTCAACGGCCTCCACGCGGGCATCATCTCCGACTTCGACATCGGCACCTCGAACACGAATACGGCGGCATCCAACGAAGCCAAGCGGTACAGCTACATGCGCCAGTCATCGAGCGCGAACCCCTGCGTCGGCCTCAAAATCCTCGAGCCCGCCTCCTTCGCCAACCTGACCGCGGTCGACCACGAACGCTACGTGTACCCGGATTCCTGCGTCACCGACGGCATCAAGTACCGCATCCTCGACGGCACCATATCGATGCGCAGCTCCAACCGGTCCTACGACTGGTCGGTAGCCGTATCGGTCGGCCCGTTCGACCTCGCGGCCGGCGAACGGAAACGGGTCGCGTTCGCGGTCATCGGCGGCAACAGCGAATCCAACTTCGAAGCTAATGCGGACAGCGCCCAGTCCTGGTACGACATAAACTCATCAGTGTTCGAGCCGCAGCAGCCACGGCTCCGGGACCGCACCCGGATCGAATGCGTCCCGAACCCGTTCACCCGCTCGGTGAAGGTGAGTTGCCAGGTGCCGGTCGCCGGACGGGTCCGGCTCCAGGTGTTCGACGTCTCCGGCCGCACGGTCGCGGTGCTGGTCGATGAAAACCGGATGCCCGGCCGACTCGAAACCGTCTGGCAGCCCGGCGAACTGGCCAACGGCGTCTACCTGTTGATGATGACCCGGGCCGGCTATGCCGTCACCTAGAAACTGATGCTCCTGCGCTAGCTGGAGCCCGATTCATGAGAAGGGGGGGGCCAACCGGCCCCCGCCTCTCATTACCGCCCAAAGCCCTACTCGACCAGGGTCACCTGCCACTTCTCATCCACCCACACTCCGACCACCTCGGCCTTGAACCCCCAGCCCCGCACCGTCTCGAGCGCCGCGCGGAGTTGCACCATCTGCTCCTCCCGGCCGACCGGGTTGCCCGCGCAGTCGTGGTGTGTAACAACCGCGATGTTGCGGGACCCATGCTTCTCGACCGAGATCGCGACCCGTCCCGCCATCGACTTCACCGGCAGGCTGTCGGGCGCTTCGGCCAGGATTCTCACCGGCCCGGGCTCGGTCACCGCATCCACGTAGTCAACCCCGCACGCCTGCTTCATCCATTCGATGACCGGCCACTGGGTCCGGCCGTCCATACAATTGATTGCCGTTGCAAACCTGGCTTCTGCCATCTACGAGCCTCCCTTCTTTCGCCTGCGCCGCCCGGGCATGATCGCAAGACCGATACACCCCAGCAGCGATACTACACTCACTACCATCGTCGCCTTGCGCAGCGACCCGAGCGGGGCCCGAACCCGGACCGTGTGCGTGCCGGCCGGACAGCGGAAGTAGACGAAGTTATCCGCGGTCGGATGGAACCGAACCGGAACCCGGTCCAGCAGCACTTCCAGGTACGGGTAGTAACTCACCGCCAGCCGCACGTAGCAATCCCCGGTCGAACTGAACACGCACTTCACTTCGTCGTGTCGCACCACGACGTCAGTCACGACCAGTCGGGCCGTACCGGGCAGCGAATCGCATTCCCGGCCGCGTACCGGTATCGCGCTGATACTATTGTCCGCCTGGTTCAACTCGATGCCGTCGAGCAACTGCCGCCAGTCGCCCGCGTACCGCAGGGTCCGCGCCGTGTGCCGCGCCGCGTCCGGCACCGGCCGCAGCACGCAACTCGCGAGCGCAATGCCCGACCCGGTGGACCCGAACACGAGCGGTGGCTTCCGGTCCGCCTTCACAAACCGGTCATCCCACTGAATGCCCTGCTTGGTCATCACGTACGCCCCACCCTTGTCCGACCTCACCGTCACCGGGATCGTGATGGCATGGGTCGCGCCCATCAAGGCCAGGGCCTTGCGCGACGCCGGGGAAAGCCCGCGCGTCCGCGCGTCCCCGAGGTCGGTCGCAAGCAGGTTTGCCCACGGGTACACGTACTCCATCGAACGCGGCGCGAACTGGTGATAGGGCGGTCCGAGGACCGACCCGAGCCCGCCGAAGATGTACCCGAGCGAAGGATACACCGACAGACGTGGATAGTCGTCAACAGCCCCCGCGTGATTGTACAGGTCCAGGACCCGGGCCGACGGCTTCGGCCCCACGAGCGGGTACAACTCGCTGCGCACCGGCAGGGTTCGCTCCCGCTTCATGTAGCGAATCCGGTAGATAAACGGCAACCCGTCCGCGCACAGGACCGCCACGAGTATCCCCAGCAGCACGAGCCGCCGGTTGGGTGAACGGATCCACTCGCTGACCCGACCGAATCCCAGGCCGGCCAATGCTGACCCGCAGAACACGAGGAACAGGAGCGAACGTCCCGGCGGCAACCCATGCGGCAGCGCCCCGAGCCGGGGCAGGACAAATGTCAACACCAGGCTCAACAGCATCCCGATGAGCATGACCGGCACGAACCCGCGCAACCTCCGCCGGAGAACCGTGGCCGCTGCGAGAATCATCAACACCGCGCCGGCACCGAAGTAGAACCCGGCGTATCCTCCGGTCTGGTTCCACGGCAGCAGCAGGACCCGCAGGTCCGGCAGCGGCACCTGCAGCCCGAGCACCGGGTACGCGTGCGCCCCGTACTCCGCGACGAACGGCACGACAAAGAACGCCGCGATGCCGAGCCCGCCGAAGACGGTGACCGCCAGCCCAAGCCACAGCCTGCCCGGTTGCCGCTCCCTCTGCAGCAAGGGCAGCGCTGTCAACAGCAACACCGCCATCACCGCCGCGTACACTAGGTGACTCACGGCCGCAAGCCCGAGTGCGAGCGCGACCAGCGCCGCGTGCCCCACCCGTCGCGTCTTCACGAACCGGTCCAGTGCGAAGAAGGAGAACGGCAGCAGGACATAGACCAGGGCCTGCGGGAAGTTGGCAACCG